>JADGQE010000159.1 GCA_017882055.1 Thermoflexales bacterium | reverse complement strand
GACGCAGGCGCTGCGTCAGCATTCGCAGCCATAACCGCAGCCAGTCCGGCCACACGCCGCGCCACATTTTGTGCGCGGCTTTCACGTCGTCCGCCCCGGGGAGGCTCGATGTGTACGCGGCCCGAACGTACAACGTTGTTACTTGCCGCAGTGCGCTGTGCAGCTGAGGCCGATCGCTTAAACCGGCCGCGTGCATAGACAAGAACTCGTCGGGTGTGATGTTGGGCCGTGCGCCGAGGCCGGCCTGCGCCAACCGGCGACGCATTTGCCAGTAGAGCGCGCGTGATTGTCGATCAGGCTCGCGCCAACGCGGATCACGCTGCTGTCTTCGATACCGCGCGATCAGAGCCTTCAGGATCAAAGCCAGGCCGATCGCGCCTGCCACGCCGATGATGATGTCCCAACCGATTGGCAGATAAATCGGCGCAATCGCCGGCGCTTCAGTGGGCGGCGCAACCGGCTGGTCGTCTTTGTAGCTGAAAGTCGAAAGTGTAGCCGTCGGCTCAAATTCAACCCAGCCATAGTGCGGAAAATAAACTTCGACCCAGGCATGCGCGGCGCGGGCCGGCACGCGATAGGCATTGCGTGATTGATCGTATTCGCCGGTCGCAAAGCCGGTGACAATCCGCGCGGGCACGCCTGCGGCGCGCAGCATCACAGCCATGGCCGAGGCATAGTAACTGCAGAAGCCGCCCGGCGCCTCGAACAAGAAGTAATCGACCACGTCTGCGCCCGCCGGGGGACGCGGCACATCGAGCTGATAGGGATACGTCACGCGCAAATAGTTTTGAACGCGAATGGCTTTGTCGTACGGAGTGCGGGCATCGGCGGTGATGCGCGCGGCAAGATCGCGCACGCGCTGCGGCAGCGAGTCGGGCAGCTGAAGATAGAGTAGCGATACGTCCAGCGGATACTCCGTTGTGTCGGCCCTTAACTGTCCGGCGCTGGCGTTCGACGCCCACGAGGTCACGTCATATTTGGAGGCGGGGCCTTCGACCACGGCATTGCCATCGGGTGAGATGAAGCGCAGCGAAGTGCCTTCACTTGATCGAACCGGCATGTTGACGGCGAAGAGACTATTGGTGTGTTGGGCCGTGATTTCGAATTCCTGATTGAGACTGTAACGACCGGCGGGTGTCTCGGTCGGCAATCCGAAAGCCAATTGCTTGCTCCCCGCTTGATCGATATCCCAGCCGGTTCCGTTGTAGCGAGTAAAGACGCCGCCGCGCCAGTAATGTTGTGACCCGGCTGCTACCGCGCCCCCGCGCTCTTGCAGCAGCGGCGGCGGATCGCTGACTTTGACCCACATCACCGTATCATCGCTGTTAGAAGGTGGAATCGGTCCGCCGACGGTGGTCACATCAGGAACCTGGGCACTGGGCGCAGATACATTCGGATTGGAGGCGTCGGGTAATGGGCCTGGGTCGCTGCCTGGTTGAGCGGCTGGCGGCGGCGACTGAAGCGCGACGAAGAAATCGTCGAGACTGTGCCGGCTTTCAGGTGAGGTCATCATGACCAGCGCAATGACGACGGCTGAAATGATCGCCGCGCTGACGGTCCAGTCTTCGGTGATCAGCTCGGGATAATCGACTTGCCGCGCATCCCAATCGTGAGTGTGCTGCGTAAAGGCCGTGCGCGCGATCAACATCACCGCGCTGGCCGTGAAGAGCAGCGGAAAACTGGCATCGTGCCCGTTGAGCAAAACATCGATCATCAGCACGCCGGCGCAGGGCAAGATGCCCTGCAGCGCTTGTCTGCGGCGCACCACCGACCAGACCAGCCATACACTTGAAATCCAGATCAACCAGCCGATCAGGAAGACCAGCAGCGTTTTATCGAAGTTACCGCGCAGCGTCGCCTGCAACGCGACATTGAGTTGATCGAACAATGTCAGCAATCGAACGTGCGCCAGCCAGAGTGAATCGGCGAATGTCCAGGTCGATAACGTCAGGGGTGAGGGCAGCACGCGCCCGATGATCAGTGGCGTAATGCTGATTGAAAGCAGCCAGGTGACGATGGCGATCGTGCGTGCTCGGAAGCGCGTGAACGATAGCAGCGATCCGTAACCGACACCCAGCACGACCAAAGTCACGAGCGGCGCGCGATCGTTGAGCCACCTGGCCTGGTCCAGGCTGGATGTCAAGCTCACGGCAATGGCGGCGATGAGGGCGATCGATGCGCTGCTTTGCCATAACCGCTGAGTCATTGAAGTGCGGAGTGAGACTAACATGCTTTGGCTCTAACGACTTGCCACGGGTGAGACGGCCCGGCGCGGCGTCTGACTTACGACGACGCGGCCCGTGCCCAATGTCTTGAATTCCCAGCGGCGAACTTCGCCGTACGTGCCGCTGATCGGTTGCACGTCACTGCGGCGTACCACGTTAGACAGGATGCCTTGCCCGGCCAGTAACGTCGCGAACAAGCGCGCATCGCCTGATCCGCCGAACGAGACCGGATCAAGCAGGATGACTTCAAGGCCGCTGCGGTGCTCGCGCCCCATCAACTGTTTAAGCGCCTGAGGCCAATCGGGGCTGAGCGACGGCGTAATGACGACCATCGAATCGCGCGCCGAAATCAACGAGCGGGCCATGGTCAATGTATCGACCAGCGTGTGCGATCGAGACGGTTGCAGCAAGGCGAGCGCGCGCAGGATCGTCCAAAAGTGCGCCGAGCCATACTGCGGCAGAATCGCTTTAGCGGCGTCCACATCGGCCAGCAAGCCGACGGACAGCCGTTCGTTCAAAAGCTGGGAGGCCAGCGAAGCCAGCAAGACCACCATCGTTTCCAGTGAAGACGCGTTGCCCTCGCCGACATGCGCGGCCGCATCCAGATCGGGCACGAGCCAGATCGATGAAGAGGCTTCAGGCTCAAAGACTTTGACGAAGAGATCGTTGTGCCGCGCGGTGGTGCGCCAGTGGACGCGGCGCAGCGGATCACCCAGCACATACGGACGAGTGGTGGTGATGCTGATCGTTTCGGCCGACAAGGGTTGATAAAGCGGGCGCAGGTCGCCCACCTTTTTGCTGTGCGGCTGCACCTGCGGCGGCAGTGCCGCCAACGGCGGATGCACCAGGATCTCGTTTTGTTGATGATAAATCTGGCGTACCTGGTAGAGGCCAAAGGGATCGCCCATGCGAATTTCCCACGGGCCGAGCATGAAGACGCCGCGCCGCGTACAAATGGTCTGCGTCTTCCACTGGTTGACTTCGTGTCGTTCGACGATGCTGACGCCGCTGGCGCTGTAGCCGGGAAACTCGGATCGATCGACGAATTCAGCCCAGACCACCGGCAAGCCCGATCGGTTCGTGAGCGTGATCGATTCCTCGAGTTCATCGCCGACTTGCACGGCGGTATAGCACAGTTCGCGCTGGCACGACACCTTGATCGCCATCGTGCGCGCCCACCAAAATCCGATCAGCGTGAGGCTGCCCAGGAGGACGAGGCCGGTTAAGGCTAATGAGTTGGGCAAGATGACGAGCCACACTAATAGACCCGCCAGCGAGACGAACGCCAGTCTTTGACGTACTTCGATGACGGTCACGCAGTCGGGGCGCGTCATCCGCCACAAGCGTGACACGTTTTTCAAGCGGCGAGCGATCGCGATCATTTGGCTTTCCGGCTGAGTTCACTGTCGGGCAGGGGCACACGCTCGAGGATATCTTGAACCACGCGCCTGGCCGTGAACTGCTTCAAGCGCGCCGCCGGGCTGGCGATGATGCGGTGCGCGAGGATCGGCTCGGCCAGTTTCTTGACGTCGTCGGGCAGCACGTAGTCGCGGCCCATCAAGGCGGCCTGCGCCTGTCCGGCGCGGTATAAACCCAGGCTGCCGCGCGGGCTTGATCCCAGAAAAATACTCTCGTTCTCGCGCGTGGCGAAAGTGAGATCGACAATGTATTGCTCGACCGCCGGTGCGACGTAAACCTGCTTGATGGCGGCCTGCATGGCGAGGACTTCATCTTGCGATGTGACGGCGGCGATGGCCTCGATGGGATGGCGCACGCGTTGATTCTGCATCACGCGAATTTCTTCTTGCTTCGAGAGGTAGCCCAGACTGACGCGCAGCAGGAAGCGATCCAACTGCGCTTCGGGCAGCGGGAAGGTGCCTTCATATTCGATCGGGTTCTGTGTGCCAATCACCATGAAGGGCGCGGGCAGCGGGTGCATCTCGCCATCGATCGTGATCTGATGTTCCTCCATCGCTTCGAGTAAAGCCGATTGCGTTTTGGGCGTGGCCCGATTGATCTCATCCGCTAAAATGATCTGGCCCATGAGCGGGCCTGGGCGGAATTCAAACTGGCGCGTCTGCTGATTGAAGATCGAGGTGCCGGTTACATCGCTGGGTAATAAATCGGGCGTGAACTGGATGCGGTTAAAGACGCAGCCCAGCGACTGCGCGAGGCTGCGCGCCAGCATGGTCTT
The DNA here is from genome assembly GCA_017882055.1 of Thermoflexales bacterium. GTDB lineage: Bacteria > Chloroflexota > Anaerolineae > Fen-1058 > Fen-1058 > JADGQE01. Next base: position 4,305 of record JADGQE010000159.1, on the reverse strand, counting down.
GCCGACGCCGGGCACATCCTCAATGAGAATGTGTCCCTGGCAGAGCAGGCCGATGACCATCAATTCCAGGCCGCGACGTTTGCCGACAATGACCTGCTCCAGGTTGCTGATGATCTTTTCCGAACAGGCTTGAATTTCGGCAGCAGTTAAGTCCATGAGTCTGATCGATCCTTTGTGAGGTTGACTTCCGAAGTCTCAACAACGCCGGTGTGATGGGCGGTGGTCTCGACAGGCGATCACGGTTTAGTGAGGAAGGCAGCCGCCACCCAGCCTTCACGTCCCTGTGAATCGCGCACCTTCTGCCAGACAATGCCGTCGTTGGTCGTCACGGTCGGATCGGGCAACAACTCCACCACGGTCCCCTCGGACAGATAAGTGATGTCTGCGCCGTTCGGCTCCTGGCGCAAGCGCAGGCCAAGCGCATCGGTGCCAGAGACTGTGGCTGTCATGAGCGCAGTCGCGGTGGGCGTGATGGCGGGTGCGATGGTCGGTGCCGGCGAAGAAGGCAGCGTCGACGGCGTTGGCGCCTGCGTCGGCGTGCTGGTGCGAGTGGGCAATGGCAGCGTCGACTTCAGCGTGGGTGTCGGCGTTGGGGCGGGACCTGGCGCGGGCAGCATCGCTACGCTGGCACTGATGACCAGCAGCACACCGCCAGCGCCCAGGAAGCCAATGGCACGCGATCTGAGCTGGCGCGTGCGCGTGTCGGCCATTTGTCGTTCGGTCGTAAACAGCGCGCCGCGTACATTCTGATTAGCGGTCTGGCTGATCCAAAACGTATAGGCCGCCAAACCGAAGGTAATAACCGCGAGGCCGAGTATGATCTGAGCAATCATGGTTGATCCTGATCCAGGAAGAGTGGGACTACAACTGCTATTTTACATCAGATGCGGCGGAATGAGGATTGCCATTCCACAGGATTGTGGTTACAATCCTGCCGCGATCCGATTCTGACCTGAGGAGTCCCATGACCGTTCATGTCTATGTCTTTACTTCGACTGACTTGCGCCTGATCGATCTGACCGGGCCGACGCTCGATGCCGTTTCACTGCAACTGCCCGTCGGCATTTACACGACGCTGCGGACTTACGATCAAAATCGAATCCTGGGACTGAGCGCGCACTTGCAGCGTTTGGTCGATTCGCTGGCGCTGATGGACAAGCCGCTGCGGCTCGGCTTGCCTGTGATCCGATCGGTTCTGCGGGACGTGATCGCGCGCGAAGGGCTGGCGGTGGCCCGACTGCGTATCACGCTGCCGTTCGATCGCGACGAGGCCTACCTCTGCATCGAGCCGTTCCAGCTTCATCCGCGGGAGTTTTACGTGCACGGCGTATATTGTGTCACGACGCATCTCCAGCGTGAGATCCCCGGAGCCAAGCGGACCGACTTCATTGCGCCATCGCGCATGCTCAAAGCCCAAACTGATCCGGATATCCACGAGATGCTGCTGGTGGATGATCGCGGTCGCATTCTCGAAGGGCTGACGAGCAACTTCTTCGCCGTGCTGGCCGGTAAACTATACGCGGCGGATGATGATGTGCTGCAGGGCGTGACCCGCGGCGCGGTGTTGGCCGAGGCGGCGGATCTCGGCGAAGTGATCTATGATTCAATTACGCTCGACGATCTGCCGCAGGTGACGGAAGCCTTTATCACCAGTTCGGGCCGCGAAGCAATGCCTGTGATTCAGATCGATCAGCAGATCATCGGCACGGGGCAGCCGGGCGAGGTGACGAAAGAACTCATGGCCCGCTATCGCCGGCGTTGTTTGGAACTGGCTGAGCGGCCATGAAATGAAAGCGAGGCTTCAGTGCGGAAACGAGTTTACATTGCGTACACCGGCGGCACTATCGGCATGCAGAAGCTGCAGGATGGCTACGCGCCGGCGCCCGGGTATCTTGAAGAGCAAATTGCCGCGATGCCGGAACTCAAGAGCGACAGCATGCCGGAATATACCATCCACGAATATGATCCGCTGCTGGACTCGTCGGACATGACGCCGGCCGACTGGTTGAAGATCGCGCGTGACATCGCCGAACATTACGATCAATATGACGGCTTCATCGTGCTGCACGGCACGGACACGATGGCTTATACGGCTTCGGCGCTGCCGTTTATGCTCCGCGGTTTGAAGAAACCCGTTATCGTGACCGGCTCGCAAATCCCGTTGTGCGAAGTGCGGAGTGACGCGCGCGCGAATCTGATCACGGTCATGTTGATCGCGGCCGGGTTTGCGATCCCGGAAGTGTGCCTGTACTTCGGCCATCAACTGCTGCGCGGCTGCCGGTCGGTCAAAGTCAACGCCGATGGCTTCGACGCCTTTGCTTCGCCGAATTATCCGCCGCTGGGCACGATCGGCATCGATATTGAAATCCACTGGAACTTGATCATGCCGCCGCCGAATTCGCCGAAGAGGCTGCAAGTACAAGAGCTGAGCGAGTCGATGGTCGGTACGCTGCGTTTGTTTCCCGGCATTCCGGCGCGGGTCGTGCGCAATATCTTGCAGCCGCCGCTCAAAGGATTGGTGTTGCAGGCTTACGGCGTGGGCAATGGACCGACGCAGCCCGAGTTCATTGCGGCCTTGCAAGAAGCCACGGAGCGCGGCGTGGTCATTGTCGACTGCACCCAGTGTCTGCAAGGCACGGTCAGCCTCGGCGATTATGTGACCGGCTCGGCGCTGGCCCGCGCCGGAGTGATCAGCGGCTTCGATATGACAACCGAAGCGGCGCTGGCGAAGATGTTTTATCTCTTCAGTCAGAACCTGCCTATCGAGACGGTGAAGCAGTTGATGCAGGCCAATTTACAAGGCGAATTGACGGTGTAAAACTATAGTAGCATTGGGCCTTGTGCCCGTTCACGAGTGCCGCCCGCAACCCCGCACACGGCGCGCGGGGCGGGTGGGCTAAACTACTCAAGGTGTCCGTAGTAAATCTGTGTATCGTATTCGAAGCAGACTTTGCCATCGATCTGATACGCTTCGAAAATTCGGCGTAACTCTTTAAGCATAGGCAAGTGATTGGGGTGGCCGACTTCGGGCGTGTCAGACGCGGACATCAATCGGCCCTTCAAACCTTCAAAGTCGAAGATTTGCTGGTTATCCAAAGTTTTCAATTGGAATGCCGTTGATCCGTAAAACGATCGCAGTATACCAGCATCGATTTGCCTGTGATCGACGACGTAGTCAGTGGCATAAGTGCGCAGCAGCTGCTCGTACTCTTGCAGAAACAGTGTCGAGGTGGTTCGCCGAACATTCCAGATTAGTGCGACCCAGCCTTGCGGTCTCAGGGCACGTTTGAATTCGGCTCGTGCCCGATCACGATCGAACCAGTGAAAAGCCTGGCCCGCTGTGACGAAGTCAACGCTGTGATCGGCTAACGTCGTGGCTTCGGCGGCAGCAGCGATGCTGATGAAACGCGCATAGTCTTTGAGTAAATGTTCGCCTGCTTCGCGCATCTCGCGGTTCGGCTCGATGCCATAGACGCGATTGCCGTTCTTTAAGAACAATTCAGTAAGGATGCCAGTGCCTGAACCGACATCGGCAATGATCGAATCTGGCGTTAGTCCGCATTCGGTCGCAAGCAGATCGATGATTGCCGGTGGATAAGATGGACGATACTTCACGTAGTTTTCGACACGACTGGAAAAGCGTTGAGTGGGCTCGAGCATCGCAACCTCGCTTGCGTATGGCAGGCATGGGGATGCCTGCCATACGGTTTTGTTTGCGTGCTGCCAATTCTAACATGTTCAGACGAAAACCCATGCTACAATGAGAGTGCGATGACATCAGCCCCTGGTCTCTCCGAAGTGATCATCTATACCGACGGCGCGTGCGATCCGAATCCCGGTCCCGGCGGCTGGGCGGCTATCTTGCGATTCGGTGCGCATGAAAAAACGTTGACCGGCCGTGATCTCAACACGACCAACAATCGCATGGAACTGCAAGCCGTCATTGCCGCGCTGAGTGCGCTCAAGCAGCCGTGCCGCGTCATCCTTCACACCGATTCGCGTTACGTGGAAAAAGGCGTGACGGAATATCTCGAACGTTGGAAGGTGAAGGGTTGGCAAACGTCCGATAAGAAAGCCGTTGCTAACCAGGATTTGTGGATGGCGCTCGACGAAGCAGTGCAGCGTCACCAGATCGAGTGGCAGTGGGTCAAAGGCCACGCGGGCGATCCACTGAACGAGCGCGTCGATCAACTGGCCGTGAGCCAGATTCCGCGCTCGACTTTGCCGCTCGACGATCAAGCAGCCGCTCATATCTTTACCGGCATATCGTGCCTTGGTCCACATGGACCCGGTGGCTGGGCCGTG
>JADGQE010000158.1 GCA_017882055.1 Thermoflexales bacterium | reverse complement strand
CATACGGCACGCTGTTGGTTGTATGAATAGTGCAGAATTCGGAAAAAATGAATGCGGAATGGCGACCCTGCTGGATGGCGGGAACTTTCGCAAGCGAAACAAAACATGCCAAACGATAATCTCGTCGAAGTTGAGAATCTAACCAAATACTTTCCGGTGCGCGGCGGTGTTTTGCAACGTACCGTGGCTGAAGTCAAAGCAGTTGAGAATGTCAGTTTCGCTGTAAGGCGCGGTGAAACACTGGGCATGGTGGGTGAATCGGGCTGCGGCAAGACGACGATCGGCCGGATGTTGTTGCGACTGATCGAGCCAACCAGCGGCTCGATCCGCTTTGAGGGCCGAGATATTCTGAAACTCAAAGGCGCTGGTCTCAAGACGCTGCGCCGCGAGATGCAGATCATTTTCCAAGATCCGTTCTCGTCGCTTGATCCGCGCACACCGGTGGGTGACAGCATCGGCGAAGGGTTGCTGGTGCACGGCATGAAGAACGCGCGTGAACGGCACAGGCAGGTGCTGGAGATTATGCGCAAGGTTGGGCTGGAAGATTATCACGCCAAACGTTATCCGCACGAATTTTCCGGCGGTCAGCGGCAGCGCATCGGTATTGCGCGTGCATTGATATTGCGGCCCAAGTTTCTGGTCTGCGACGAGCCGGTGTCCGCGCTGGACGTGTCGATTCAATCGCAGGTGCTGAATTTATTGCGTGAACTTCAACATGAATTCGGTTTAACTTACATCTTTATCGCGCACAATATGAGTGTCGTTGAGCATATCAGCGATCGCGTGGCGGTAATGTATCTGGGTAAACTCGTCGAGCTGGCTGATCGAATTGAGTTGTATCGCAATCCGCAGCATCCCTATACGCAAGCGCTGCTATCAGCGATCCCGGTCCCCAATCCGAAACTCCGACGCGAGCGGATCATTCTGGCAGGCGATGTGCCCAGCCCGCTCAACCCGCCAAGCGGTTGCCGCTTCCATCCACGCTGCCCCGTGGCGATCGAGGTTTGCTCGCAAGTGGAACCGCCGTTAATCGATTTAGGCGGTGGACATTTGGCGGCCTGTCATCTTCGCCAGCCGAGTAGCGTTGGCATTACCCGGCCGGCCGCCTGAAGTTGTTGTCTCCAAAAAATTGGCAAAAATTGGCTGTTGACAGAATCCACACGGCCTTGTATAATGTTCTTTCGCACGAACACAACTAGATAAAACATTGCCTTACTCCAGCCGTCAGGGGGATTCCTATCCCCCTTTTGTGCGTTTTCGCGCGTAAGATTTGCGATGAGGAGATAGTGGATGAGCCGAACGCTAGCTGCCAAGAATTATGCACGCATCCCCGACCTGCATGCCCTGCCGAATTTGATCGAAATACAACTCAATTCATTTAACTGGTTCATCGAGGAGGGCTTACGCGAACTCTTTGACGAAGTTTCACCGATTGAGAGCTTCAACAGTTCATTGCAACTCTACTTCCCCGGCGACAGCCCGGAAGCCAAGCAATTCGGCTTGACTTTTTGGTTTGAGGATCCCAAGTTCAACCAGAAAGAATGCCTGGAGCGCGATCTGACGTTTGCGCGCGGCCTCTACATTAAAGTCGCGCTCGTCAACCGCGAGACCAATGAACATGTCGTCAACGACATCTTTTTGGGCGAGTTCCCATGGATGACGGAGAACGGCACCTTCATCTATAACGGCACCGAGCGCGTGGTCGTGTCGCAGCTCATCCGATCGCCCGGTGTGTACTTCGACGCGGATCCAGATATGTCGTCGGGTCGGACGCTGGCGCAAGCCAAGGTTATTCCCGATCGCGGCGCGTGGATGGAGTTCGAGACGCGCAAGAGCGACTATATCACGCTCAAGTTCAATCGCAAGCGCACCATCCCCGTGACCATTTTGCTGCGCGCGCTGGCCGCCATCGACGATGGCACCGGCACCGATCTGCTGAAGACCGGGCAGGACGATGAAATCCTGCAGTTGTTCGAACACGTCGACAACAATGCCGATCATCAATATATCCTGACGACGATTCGGCAGGAAGGCAACCTCGAGCCGCGCGACAAGCGAACGATCGCCGAAGAGGCGTTGTTGGAGTTCTATCGCAAGATGCGCCCCGGCGATCCACCCACGCTCGACAATGCCCGCAGCTTTCTCAAAGAGCAGTTGTTCGATCGCCGCCGCTACGATCTGGAGCGGGTGGGGCGCTACAAGTTGAATCAACGCCTCGGCGTGACGACGCCGCTGCGCACGATGACCAAAGCCGACCTGGTCAAAGTCGTCGAGCACATGATCAAGATCAATAACGGTCTCGAGCAGGTGGACGACATCGATCACCTTGGCAACCGCCGTGTCAAGACCGTGGGTGAATTGATCCAGAATAAACTGCGTATCGGCCTGCGCCGTATGGAACGCGTTGTCAAGGAACGCATGAGCATCCGCGAAGCGGGCGCGATGACGCCCATCGCTTTGGTGAACATCCGGCCGGTCGTTGCGGCGATTCGTGAGTTCTTTGGTTCGTCGCAGCTGTCGCAGTTCATGGATCAGACCAATCCGCTGGCCGAACTGCGCCACAAGCGAACTCTATCTGCGTTGGGCCCCGGTGGTCTGCGCCGTGAGCGTGCCGGCTTCGATGTGCGCGATGTGCATCACTCGCATTATGGCCGCATCTGCCCGATCGAGACGCCGGAAGGCCCGAACATCGGTTTGATTGGCCGCCTGGCGACCTACGGCCGCGTGAATCAATACGGCTTCATCGAAACGCCATACCGCAAGGTGGTTCGGTCTGTGCGCAACACCCTCGACGAATTGCAGAACCAAATCCTGCGGCAGGACGTTAATGATCCGGAAACGAACGAAATCATCGCACGTACCGGAACTGAAGTGACGCCTGAACTGGCTCAGCGTCTGGCGGCGCTGCCGGCGATGGACATCCAGATCGTGCCGTCCGTCAGCAACGAGATCGAATACATGTCGGCTGATCGCGAAGACCACTTCGTGATCGCGCAGGCCAATGCGCCGCTCGATGCACGTAGCCACTTCATCGATCAGCGTATCTCGGCACGCTTTGCCGAGAAGTTCGTGTTCGAAGCGCCGGAGCGATTGGACTACATGGACATCGCCCCGCGCCAGATCGTCGGTATCTCGGCGGCGTTGATTCCGTTCCTTGAACACGACGATGCCAACCGCGCGTTAATGGGCTCGAACATGCAGGCGCAGGCCGTGCCGCTGTTAGTGCCCGAAGTGCCGCTCGTGGCCACTGGCATGGAATGGCAAGCCGCCGTTGATTCCGGCCAGGTCGTGACCTCTGAAGAAGACGGCGAGGTCATCAGCGTGACGGGCCGTCAGGTCGAAGTGCAGAGCAAGAAGGGCAAGAAAGTTTACAAGCTGCGCAAGTTCAATCGCAGCAATCAGAGCACGTGCATCGATCAACGTGCGATCGTCCGCAAGGGGCTGCGTGTGAAGCGGGGCGATGTGTTGGCCGATTCGTCCAGCACTGAAAACGGGCAACTCGCTCTGGGTCAAAATGTGTTGTGCGCCTTCATGTCGTGGGAAGGTGGCAACTACGAAGACGCGATCCTGATCAGCGAAAGACTTGTGCGCGAAGATAAATTCACATCGATTCACATCGAGAAGCATGAAGTCGAGGCCCGCGATACAAAACTCGGTCCCGAAGAGATCACGCATGACATTCCGAATGTCGGCGAGGAAGCGCTGAAGGACCTGGATGAAGACGGCATCATACGTATCGGCGCGGAAGTCGGCCCTAACGACATTCTCGTCGGCAAGATCACGCCGAAGGGCGAGAAGGAACTTTCGCCGGAAGAGAAACTGCTGCGCGCGATCTTCGGTGAGAAGGCGCGTGAGGTTAAGGATTCGTCGCTGCGTCTGCCGCACGGTGAGCATGGCAAGGTGGTCGATGTCAAGATCTTTACCCGCGATGAGTATCGTGATCTGCCGGCCGGTGTCGACAAGATGGTGCGTGTCTCGGTGGCGCAAAAGCGCAAGCTAACCGAAGGCGACAAAATGGCCGGTCGTCACGGTAACAAGGGCGTCATCTCCAAAGTCGTGCCGATTGAAGACATGCCGTTCCTGGAAGATGGCACGCCGATCGATATCATCCTTAATCCATTGGGCGTGCCAGGCCGTATGAACATCGGCCAGATTCTTGAGACGCACCTGGGTTGGGCGGCCGATCGCCTGGGTTTCCGCGCGGTGACGCCGGTGTTCGATGGTGCGGACGAAGTCGAAATCGAGGCTGAGTTGTCGCGCGCGTGGATGATCGACATTGCGTGGAAAGACATTACGCAGCGTGCCTGGACCTGGCTGAAAGAGCAAAGCCCCGAAGATCAAGCCGAAGAATTCGAAGATGATGACGAAGTGCGCCGGCTGTTCCTCATCGATTGGCTGAACGGCAAGGATTATGATGATGAATTGATTGGCCTGGATGAAATCTATACCCGGCGGGCGGTGTTGCGTGAATGGCTGCGCGAGCAGGGTTTCAACCCCGATGATTTGCTGATCTTTGAAAATGATCCGCGACCCTATGCCGTTCGTAATCAGATCGATCTGGCGGTCGTGGATGTATGTTGGCGGTTGTGGCTGCACGAACACGGTGTCGATATGATGCAGTCGCCGAAGGAAGAAGTGGCAGCCCGTGCGATTAAACTCAGTATCGAGCTGAATGATCCGGTGCCGACGCTGGGCAAGATGGCGCTGTACGATGGTAAGACGGGTGATAGTTTCGATCAGCCGGTAACGGTTGGCATCATCACCATGATGAAACTCGCACACTTGGTCGAAGATAAAGTGCACGCGCGTTCCACTGGCCCGTACTCGTTGGTGACGCAGCAGCCATTGGGCGGTAAAGCACAGTTCGGTGGTCAGCGCTTCGGCGAAATGGAAGTGTGGGCGCTTGAGGCTTACGGCGCGGCGCATACGCTGCAAGAAATGCTCACCGTCAAATCCGATGATGTGCAGGGCCGCGTCAAGACGTATGAAGCGATCGTCAAGGGCGAGCGGATTGAAGAGCCGGGCATTCCCGCTTCGTTCCGCGTGCTCGTCAAAGAAATGCAATCGCTCGGTCTCGCAGTCGAAGCGATCACCGATACGGGCGAAGTCATGCGCTTCGGCAAGGACGAAGAGAAGCAGCGCGTGCCACGCTTGAGCATGGGCTTGCTGGGCGGCTTAGGTGACGAAGACGATCAATAAATGATCAGCCGGCCTCGCGGTCAATTCCAAAAGACTGCGAGGCTGACGTTAAAAACGAAGCCCAAAAGGGTTGACAGACTGCGTGCCGTGTGGTACTATCACGTGCCGCAGTAAGGGTGGGTGATGGCAAAACACCCCATCGCCGCCCTACAATTGAACAAGGATTTGTTTTTTACTGAGGGGGCCATCGTGCAGCTCTGGATGGCCTTTCTTCACGGAGGATAACGTCAGTGCCGACCGTAAATCAACTGGTTCGCAAAGGCCGCAAAGTCAAGAAGACTAAGAGCAAGGCGCCCGCGTTGCAGTTTACGTGGAACTCCTTCAAGCAGCGCCGCACGAAGAGCGCGAAGGGTGCCCCGCAGAAGCGCGGCGTGTGCACCATCGTCCGCACGCAGACGCCCAAGAAACCGAACTCGGCGTTGCGCAAGGTCGCGCGTGTGCGCTTGTCCAACGGCATCGAGGTCTCGGCTTACATCCCCGGCGAAGGTCACAACCTTCAGGAACACTCGGTGGTGTTGATTCGCGGCGGCCGCGTCAAGGACTTGCCCGGCGTGCGTTATCACATCGTGCGCGGCAGTCTGGACACGGCGGGTGTTGAGAAGCGTTCGCAAGGTCGATCAAAGTACGGCTCCAAGCGACCCAAGGTCAAGCAGGCCTAGGGGCTCGTGGTTGTGAATCAGGAGAACTAAGCACATGTCTCGACGTGTACGTGCCTTTAAGCGCCAAGTTTTGCCCGACATCCGCTATAACAGCATTACGGTGTCGGACTTCGTTAATCGGATGATGCGCGGCGGCAAGAAGAGTGTCGCGCTGCGAATTGTGTATGATGCGTTCAGTCTGATCGAGGAGCGCGCCAAGAAGCCGCCGATGGAAGTGTTTGAATCGGCGATGAAGAATGCCACACCGATGATTGAGGTCAAGCCGCGGCGGGTGGGCGGGGCGACCTATCAGGTTCCGGTGGAAGTGCCGGCCGATCGGCGCAACACTTTGGCGATGCGCTGGTTGCTGGGCGCGGCTCGTTCGCGCGGCGGCAAATCGATGGCCGAGAAATTGGCTGGCGAATTGATGGATGCGGCCGCCGGCAACGGCGCTGCGATCAAGAAGCGCGAGGAAACGCACAAGATGGCGGAGGCCAACCGGGCTTTCGCGCACTTCCGCTGGTAGGGATGATGTCTGCCGCGTGAGCGCGGCAGACAGAGATATTTTTGGAGTTTGGGTGGCGGCGAGTCGCCCGTCATGGGCCGAAACCCACCACCTGACAACAGTAGCGAGTTTAGAGATGACACGGGAATTCCCGCTCGAATTTATGCGCAATATCGGCATCATTGCCCATATCGACGCCGGTAAAACGACGACGACCGAGCGGGTCTTGTTTTATACCGGCAAGACGTATCGCATTGGCAACGTCGACGATGGCACGACCGTGACCGATTGGATGGAGCAGGAACGCGAACGCGGTATTACGATCACGGCCGCGGCCATCACCGCCAACTGGCGCGACTATCAAATCAACATCATCGACACGCCCGGACATATTGACTTCACCGCCGAGGTACAGCGATCGCTGCGCGTACTGGATGGCGGTGTGGTTGTCTTTGACGGCGTCGCGGGCGTCGAGCCTCAATCGGAAACGGTCTGGCGTCAAGCCGATCGCTACCACGTGCCGCGCATGTGCTTCGTCAACAAGCTCGATCGGGTTGGCGCAGATTTCCATCGGACTGTTAGCATGATCAAAGATCGACTTGGCGCGAATCCGGTGTTGCTGCAATTGCCTATCGGACGCGAGGCCGAGTTCAAAGCAGTGGTTGACCTCTTAGAAATGAAGGCGATTTACTGGGTTGATGATCTGGGCCTCGAGCTGGAGCGGCGCGACATTCCGGCGGATATGCTGGATGAAGCCAAAGCCGCGCACGAAACGCTCGTCGAGCGTATCGCAGAATCCGACGATGGTTTGACTCATCGATACCTCGAAGGCGAAGTAATCTCCGTAGTAGAATTGAAGCAGGCTCTCCGCAGGGCCACCATCGCGAATAAGTTAGTCCCGGTGCTGTGTGGATCAAGTTTAAAAAACAAAGGGGTGCAGCCGATGCTCGACGCGGTGATTGATTATTTGCCGTCACCGCTCGATATTCCGGCAGTCACCGGCCTTAACCCCGATACCGACGAATCTGAACCGCGCCCGACGGATGACAACGAACCGTTTTGTGCGTTGGTCTTTAAGATTGTGGCCGATCCGTATGTGGGCCGCCTGGCTTATTTCCGCGTTTATTCCGGCAAAGTGGATGTCGGCGAAACGGTCATGAACTCGTCGAAGAAGCGTAAAGAACGCCTGGGCCGTGTGCTGCGCATGTATGCCGATCGCCGCGAGGAATTAACTGAAGTTTATGCAGGCGACATTGGTGCCACGTTGGGGCTGAAGGATTCGTTCACAGGCGATACTCTGTGCGATCCAGATGCACCGATTGTGCTGGAGCGCATCACGTTCCCCGATCCGGTGATCGAGATCGCCATCGAGCCTAAGACGGCCGCCGATCAAGACAAGATGGGTGAAGCCCTCCGCCGCCTGGCCGAAGAAGATCCTACGTTCCGCGTTCGCAGTGATGAGAATACCGCGCAAACGCTGATCGCCGGCATGGGTGAGCTTCACCTGGAAGTGTTGGTCGATCGCATGCTGCGCGAATTTCGAGTGCAGGCGAACGTCGGCCGTCCGAAGGTCGCTTATCGCGAAACGATTACGCGGCACGTCAAGGTTGAGGGGCGCTTCGTGCGCCAATCGGGCGGTCGCGGCCAATATGGTCACGTGTGGCTCGAACTCGATCCGCTTGAAAAGGGCAAGGGCTTCGAATTTGAGAATGGCATCATCGGCGGCACTGTCCCGAAAGAATATGTGCCGGCGGTTGAAAAGGGCGCGAAGGAAGCCATGGAGTCGGGTGTGTTAGCGGGTTACCCGATGGTGGATGTCAAGGTCACTCTGGTTGACGGCTCGTACCACGAAGTGGACTCCAACGAAATGGCTTTCAAGATTGCGGCCTCGATGGCGGTCAAAGATGGCGCGCTGAGAGCGAAGCCCGTCTTGCTTGAGCCGATTATGAAAGTCGAAGTCGTCGTGCCGGATGAATATACCGGCGATGTGATTGGCAACTTGTCGTCACGCCGCGGCCAGATCGAAGGCATGGAGCCGCGGCCCGGCAACGCACAAGTGATTCATTCGCACGTGCCGCTGGCGAACATGTTTGGTTATGCCACCGATCTGCGCTCATCGACGCAGGGGCGCGGCACCTTCACGATGGAATTTGAACACTACGCCGAAGTCTCGGATAGTGTTGCGGAAGAAATTTTACAAAAGGGCCGGCGTGAACCGTCGCGGTCCCGTTAAGCACGAGATTTTGGTAGCAACAAGACGCTACCCCACGTTAGGAGGATACTATCATGTCGAAGCAGCATTTTGATCGCACCAAGCCGCATGTCAACGTCGGCACGATGGGCCACATCGACCACGGCAAGACGACGCTGACGGCGGCCATCAC
>JADGQE010000157.1 GCA_017882055.1 Thermoflexales bacterium | reverse complement strand
TGCCGTCGCCAAACAGACGCGGCGTCACCGAAGAAGCAGGTGACGCCGTGATTGATGGACTGGGCGACCGCGTAATCGAGGGGACTGGCGACGGAGTCACCCGAGTAGAAACAGGCACGGGCGTCTGAACAACACACGCCGTCAGTAGCACCGACGCCGTCAGTAACACTAAAGTCAGCGGCCATCTAATGATGCGTTTAGGCATGGATCAGCGCGTCTTACGCCGGCGGGTTATAACCACGACCGCGCCAATGATCAGCACCAGGACTTGCAGCGCAAGCAAGGCTGCAAATAGATCAATCGGCGCACCGGTCAACGCGAGATCGAGCGGTGCTTCAGTCGGCGACTGGCGAGGCGCGGGCGGGGTCAAGCGCGAGGCCGAAGCTGCCGTCGGCAAGAGCGCGGCGATCGATTGGGCGGTCGGCGTGGTCGAAGGGATTGGCGTAAAGGTAGCAGTTGCCTTCGGTCGATCAGTCGGTGTGGCAGTGGGCGGGACAGTCGGTGTGGCGGTTGATGTCGCCACCGGCGCAGTCGCCGGTGGCGCTGTCGTAGGCGTCGAAGTCGGCGCGGCGGTCCTGGTGGGCAGCGGCGTTGCCGTATCCGTCGGCGCCGACGTGCTCGTCGGCGCAAGCGTCGATGTTGAGGTGGTCTTCGGCGTTGCCGTCAGCGCCGACCCAAGACTCGATTGGACATCGGTCAAATTGTTCGGCGTGAACGTCAGCGAATACTTGGAGCCGCGCTTGAGACTGTCGCGATACTCAACGGTGAGGGTATGCTGACCGGAAGCGCCAGACAGGCCGTAACCGATCGTTTGTGCCCACGGCTGCCACGGTGCGCCGCTGACATCCGTTCCCTCGCCGACGCGCACTTCAACTGCCTCGCCCATGACGTTGATGCCTTCGCCGGTTGAGGCATCGGTTTCGTTGGTCAACAACAGCGTCACATTCGCGCCGTCGATCGAATTGATGAAGAAGGGCAGCACATCCGGCTGCGCGCCGAAATCGAGCGTGTAGTAAGTGCCATGGCTGCCGGTCGCCACGCCGATGCCGATCTCGCGATAGCGCGTGCTCAATAAATTCTTGCGATGCACCGCGGAGTTGATCCAGAAATTCCATGCGTCATCCAATTTGGCGATCTGCCCGCCATAGATATTCTCGCCCCAGATACCGTAGCTGCTCCAGCGGCCATAACCGGCAGCCTGAATGCGGGACTCGATCGTCGATCCATCCGAGCCGTTGTGATCGATGTTGCGGGTAGCGGCCATATCGTTGCTGTGTGTCTGCGCCGACGCGGCGAGATTGCTGCTCAAGGCCAGCGGCAGCAAGCCGTTCTGCACGCGCAGGCTGTTGATGCGCGACAGCAGCTCGGCCGCGGGATCAGTCTGCGCTGAAGCCGCTGGAATCAAGGCAGCCAGCAAAGTGACTGCGACGAAAATGCGGAATACGGAATAGGCAATACGCGATAACATGGAGCGAATTGTAACACGAGAGCGGGGATTGGAGAGTAGGGGTTAGGGATCAGAGATCAGGGAGCAGTGACGAGTGAAGCGTGATTGCACGTTGGCTCTTGCATCGATAAGGCCAGCAGGCTCAGCAGACGCATGCCTCACTTCGAATCGACGCACCAGTAAACGAACGGCACAGGATCATGAAGAAATCTTCCTGTCCCAGCAGCGACAGCGCCTTCATGATTCCATCCAGGGCTGGGCCAAGTTGTTGCAGCGCGAAATTCAAGCCACTGTCCATGCGATTGATCCTGTCTCGTCGAGTTGGCCGAGGTCAGCCACGACGTCGGCGAGGGAAGATATCGTTATCGCCTTCAAAGTTTGCATCAATATTTGTCAGGGTACATGATACGGTCCGAAAAATCGGATACCGTTGAAGTGAATCAGGTGCGTTGGGTCACTCGCACACCAAACCTCGGTTTCCCAAGCCACCACTGACAGAAACCTTCGAAAGACTTCGCCACGATCAGGGAAGGCCGTAACATAGACCAGCCCCGCCTTTGAATCCTTGAAGAGTTCGGCCAGTTCCCTGTGACGGCCTCCATCGACCGGACCGGTACTGGCGACGGCTTCAGCTAAAATGAGCCAGTTCTTTTCTCGATCGTAAATCACCACGTCTGGCATCTTTCCATGGCGACCAACTGTCACGCCCAGCGAAGTGAGGATTTCTTGATCGAAGTAGCCCCATTTTGACCCGGTGTCTCCCACATAAACCAATTCTTCTCCCGGCACGAAGGTCGCTGCGAAGACCTCAATGATCGCTCGAATCAGGTTGGAATGATCGCCCGCGCTGAGTGTGATTTCTTGATCGTTCTTCACTTTCAAGGGGATCCGCTGAAGAGCACGGGCGTGCGCGTATTTTGCGACGAGCGTTTCGCGTGCTGCGAGGTAGGTCTCCAGCGATGTTTTCCAAGTCTTAGAACCGAATTGCTGCAAAAGCGCCAGAGCGTGTTCTTCAACTTGATAACAATTGCCAGAGCTATTAACGGGCCTTTTGGGATCGTCGGGATTGTGTAGCAACACACCAGCAGAAACAAGCGGCTTGACGCTGTATTTACGCACACTCTCCCGCGTGTTTTCAGCATAATTCGTCTCGAGCTGCTCTCGTGCAAAATCAAGAATTGCCCGGATACCCAGCAGCGGATTCGTGGCACGCTGCCAACTTCGTTTAGGTGGAAGATCGAGCAACGCCAGCAGGCAGATGGCGGTGCGTTCATTCATCTGCTCGGGCGGCAGGCCGAGAGATTTGAGGATGCTGAGCGCTTCAGCGATGCGTCGGTCTTTGGTCGTCATTCGGTTTGAAGTCCTTGAACTAATTGATCAATCGTCTGTTGATCGCCCGGTAAGTCTTGTGCCTGATAGCCGAGGGCCATCAGCTGCTCCCGGCTCGGGTACTTCATGGTCTTTAGATCGGTCGCATTGACCTGGGTGTGGCCGTTGAAACGCCGGAAGTTCTCGTCGACTGCGGTCGTGTTCAGGAACACAGCCAAGCCGCGCGCCAGAGCTTCTGGCAAGCCGTGCTTGTGTTCGTGAAATACGTTGAGGTGATTCTCGAACCCCAACATTTCGGCGTCGCCGAAGTCAGCGGGTTGCACCACACTTGCCACAATCCGCCGCTTTTCTTCTTTAGATGAGAAGCGGCGTACCACGCAATAGAATCCGATTGGATACAGCCACTTTTCCGTTTTAAGATTGCGGCGGATGGCATTCGCCTTTTTCAGGCTGGGTTTCGGCCATTCGGTGCCCTGGCCGTTAAAATGACCCGGATAAAGCAAGGGCACCGTGCCCGGCTCGGGCTGGCTGCACAGGTATTCTTTCAAGCGAAAATCGACTACCGGGCCGGTCGATACCGCGACACCAATCTCGTCCAATGAGCACCGAATCGCCGTTGATCGTTCAATCGCGTTTCGTCCCAATGAAGTGGGCACATGGATAAAGCATTCCGGATCATCTGGGAACACGATTCTGTTGAATGGATGAATGTTTGTGGTGAGATCGGAAAAGGTGTCATCGGTTGAAGTGGTAACTGTCACGTCACCCGGCGGCCCGTCACGCTCAAGCACCAGGATGACATTCTCTTGAAGCACCGCATCATCCTTAAAGGCTTGGGTGCGCGAATCGAACAGATGCAGCTGCCGGATGGCGGCGCGTTCCAGGATGAAGTCTCGAAAGGGGCGGTAATATGGCCCGTTACAGAAGCTGCGCGGGATAATCGCGACCAGCTGTCCACCCGGCGCCAGTAAAGCCAGTGCTAAAGCCACAAAAGCCGAATAGAGATTGACCGTTTCAATTCCAACCTGGCGCAGCAAATGACGGTACCGGGAATCGCTATTGATTTTTTTGTAGGGCGGATTGAGAATAGCATGGGTGAAGCTGTGGCCGTAATTGAATTGGAGACGATTGACCGCTTCTTCAATAAAATCGCCGCCGACGATTTCATAGTGCAGTGGAATTCGTGGGGAGTAACTGGCCAACGTGTTTCTGAGTTCGGCATGCAGCAGATCATCTAATTCAAAAGCAGTGATCTCGACTTGAGCAAAATCCAGGTCCCCGGCGATACAGCGCTCAATAAAAGCACTGGAGAGCGAACCGATGCCAGCGCCGGGGTCGAGCAAACGGCAAGCATGCTCCGGTGTCAAAGCAAACAAAGCGGCCATAAATTGAGCGGTTCTAGCCGGTGTGAGAAATTGACCCAGCTGCGACTTCCGCTTGGCCGCAGTGTTTTTTGATATTCTTAACCGTGTTTGTTCAACTGCCAACAACAAATGCACCTCCTGATTCTCGCTTTAAGATGCATTCACCGGAATGCCCAAATCAGAAATTAGTCCAGCACGATTTGTCGTGTAACACGACCGATGTCAACACTGAACCATTCAACCCGATGCTGTCAGTATAGGCTGATTTCTCCGCTCGGTCAACCAAATTCGCAACGTCGTCGGCCCCTGCCTTGCTCCGCTGTATAAAACACCTCGCCCCGACGATCAATCTGATCATCGGGGCGAACCCATCTTCCCTCATCCCCAGCCCCTTCTCCCGGCCACTCCCCTCTCCTGAGAATGGTTGTTTATTCTCAGGAGAGGGGTTGGCGCCTGGCGGGCCACCTATTTGCCAGTGGCAAGTAGGGCATGGCCGGGTGAGGCGGGCTGAGTTAAGATCACGCCTCATCTCTGCTGATTGCTAACCGCTGAATGCTGAATGCTAAATGCTGAATGCTGATTACTGGCTACTAATCACTAATCACTCTTTACAACTGCATCTTCTTCTTCAGATCGGGCCGGTCGCCTAGGGCCACGCGCGCCACGCCCCGGAGCTGCTTCATCCATTTCTCCAGGTCGTCGTAGGCCGCGTCGCGATCGGCTCGCGCCTTGCCTGTGAGATAGTCTTGCGCGTAACGTCGGCGGCTTAGCTCCGCCGTTGGGCGGCAGTTTCAAGCAACCTTCAATTATTGCTGAGAGGTTTCGAGTCATATACTGATCGGAAATCAAATGAGTGCATTGAACCGGGGTTAGACCAGTACAAAAGTGACCTTGAGTTTGCACCCAACCCATTTCCGGCCAGTATAAGTGGAGGCCCGACAGGTTACTGATACCTGTCGGGCCTTTTGTCTACCTTCGGCGCGTCGAGGAGCGCGACTTAATAGGCGTCGCCGGCTTGCTCACTGGTCCGCCGCGATAACTGGGCACACCCAGCGGAAAGACGATGCAGCGCGTTTGATCAAGGATGCGCGTGCGCATGCGCGGATCGAGATCGTCAGTTGGCAGTGAACTGGTAATCACCGTCGGCAGCCGGGCCACGTAGCGATGATTGATGATCTGATACAGTTTCTCGCGCGCCCAGGGCGTGGCCGATTCAGTGCCCAGATCATCGAGGATCAGCAAAGAGGCGGTGCGTACTTCTTCGAAGCGTTGATCGAACGACGTGCGCGCATCGGGACTGAAGGCCGCGCGTAAATGATCGAGCAGATCGGGCACGACCACGAACATGGCCGGATAGCCGCGCTCGGCTTGATAGTTGGCAATCGCCGCGGCCAGATGCGTCTTGCCCACGCCATAGCCGCCGAGGAACATCAGCCAGTCCTGTGGATGCTGCGCAAAAGATTTCGCCAGGCGCAGGGCTTCTTTCAAACTCGCAAATTCTTCGCGCGACAACTCCGCGGGATGCGTCTCGAACGTTTCGAAAGTCTTGTCGTGGTACAAGGCCAGGCTGCTCATCGAGCTCTGGCCCTGCTCGATCGGGTTGCGCCGAAAATCGGGCGCGAGGATCGAGAGTTTACGCACCAGATCGAGATCGGACAGGCGCGAGCGCAAACGCGGATCGAGATCGTCGAGATCGAGATTGGTCGTAATCACCGTCGGGCGTTTGGCGATGTAGCGCGTGTTGAGGATTTGATACAACTTCTCTTCGGCCCACGGCGTGGCGTTCTGCGTGCCCAGATCGTCGAGGATCAAGATCGGCGCATCCCGGACATCGTTGAAACGCTGGTCATACGTTTCATCCGACGCCGGGCTATAGGCGGCGCGCAAATAGTCGAGCAAATCGGGCACATTCACAAACATCACCGGCGTGCCCCGGGCCAGGCACGCGTTCGCAATCGCGGCCACCAGGTGCGTCTTGCCGCAGCCATAGCCGCCGCGAATATACAGCCAGCCGCGCGGTTCATCAATAAAGCGTTGGACGCAATCCACCGCGTTGCGCAGCGAAGCCCGCTGCTCGACCGTGACCGCATGGCCCTCCGGCTGAAAGTTTTCCAACGTCAGGCTGCGCAGCGGCCCTAGATCAGTCCACACCCGCTGCGCGGTGGATCGATCCAGTTCAGCCCGACGATGCGGGCATGGCGCCAGCTTGCCAAACAGCGGATGCCCGACCGGCACGTCGGCGCTGATCCAACCCAGCCCACCGCAAATATCACACGCTTCACCTCGCACAGTCTCGAGGCTACTGGCTCTTTTTTCGTTCGAGGTAGCGTTGTCGATCGGCGGCAAAATCTGGCCCACGCGTTTCATTCGATTTACCTTTGCGTGCTCGATTATTTAGAATCTTCGCAATGTAAGCCCACGATCGAACATTCTGCCTGGCCGCTTCAACAAATGCGGCTTCAATCCACTCCGGCGGAAATTCTTGCTCGGCGTCCCGCAGCTGCTCGGCGATGATGGGCGTCAGCGATCCAACAACTTGCTCATACAACAGATAAATGTTCGGTCGATTGGCGAGCGACGGGATCGATTCGATCTGTTCGCCGCGCTCGATGGCTGCCGCCGCCGCTCGTCCCACTTCGGTGTTGGCAAAGAGCCACGCTTGCCCCGATCGATCGGTCGCGCTCAACAACGATCCGCGTTCAATGGCTTTGGCCAGGCCGGCCTGGATGTCGGCCTTGACATCAACCAGCGCCGGATCGACTGCCAGTTCAGCCGCCGTCGTCCACTGCACCAGTCCCGGCTTTTGATCGAACAAGCGCAAGCACGCCAACGTGACCTTGAGTTCGACCAGATCGTCAATCAGCGGCAGCAGTTCCGTGAAGAACTGATCCGGCAAAGACGCCGTTCGATTTTGGCCTGCGGCAAATCCGCTGAAAGTCCGCATAGAAATTTCTGATTTCTGATCTCTGATTTTTGATCTTTGATCTCGGAGGCCGTTTCCTAATCCCCGATCCCCAATCCCTGATTGACCAGACCTTACAACGCCACATCACGTTTCAGCGCATTCTTGAACTGCGTCAGGTTCTTCTGGAAGAATAACTCGATCGAACCGGTAGGGCCATTGCGGTGCTTGGCGATAATCAACTCGGCAATGTTCTTGCGATCCGATTGCTCATCATACACGTCTTCGCGGTAAATGAATATGACGATGTCCGCGTCTTGTTCAATACTTCCGCTTTCGCGCAGATCGCTGAGGACGGGCTTTTTGTCACTGCGCTGTTCGACGGCGCGGCTGAGCTGTGAAGCGACCAGCACCGGCACATTCAATTCGCGAGCCAGGGCCTTCAGTGAGCGCGTCAGATAACTGATCTCCTGTACGCGGTTTTCAGAGCGCGTCTCGCCGGACATGAGTTGCAAGTAATCGATAATGATCAGATCGAGGCCGTGCTCGGCATACAAGCGACGCGCCTTGGTGCGCAGCTGCAGGGCGGTGATGCTCGGCGTGTCGTCGACGAAGACCAGCGTATCGCTCAGTGCGCTGGTGGCCTGCACGAACAGCGGCCAGTCCTGATCGTCCAGGTCGCCGGTGCGCAAGCGCTGGCTGTCGATACCAGTCTCGGCGCTGACCAGGCGCTGCACGATCTGCTCGTTTGACATTTCGAGCGAGAAGATCGCCACGCGTTGATGATGCTTGCGCGCCGCATTCAGCGCGATGTTCAGCATGAGACTGGTCTTGCCCACGCCGGGCCTTGCCGCGATGATCAGCAAATCAGAGCGCTGCAGGCCGCCCAGCATCTTGTCCAGATCGACGAAGCCCGTTGGAATACCGAGCGGCTCGCCGCGATGCTCGTACAGGTATTCGATGCGATCGTAGTACGCCCGGATCGCGTCGCTGATCGGCGTGAGATCGCGCGAGATGCGGCGCTGGCTGACGCCGAACAAGGTCTGCTCCGCCGCGTCGATCGTGCCATCGATCTCTTCGGACTCTTCGTAGGCGAGCTGCGCAATCTCACTGGCCGCGTTGAGCAGCCGCCGCCGCAGAGCCGTGCGCTCGACGATGCGGCCATAACCTTCAGCGTGAATGGCCGTGGGCACGACGTTGATCAGGTGCGAGATGTAAGCCGCTCCGCCGAGCTCGGCCAGCTGCTCGCGCGCCTCCAGCTCTTTGGTCGTCGTCACAAAGTCGATCGGTTCGCGCCGCTCGTGCAGTGCCATGGCCGCATCCCACACCCACTGGTTCTTGACGATGTAAAAGTCTTCGGCTTTCAAAAACGAACTGACGCGGAAGATGGCTTCAGGATCGATCAAAATCGATCCGAGCACCGCCTCTTCCGCCTCAACCGAGTGAGGCGGCATCCGATCAATCGGAGTCGTGGTCATACGCCGTCAACCTTTATTATGAGCAATCGCTACCCCTGTCCTTTTCGCCAAAAGACAGGGGTAGGGGGATCAAGCGAGGCAATCTTTGGCCGGCACACGCCAGGCCGCGAATGATGTTAGAGACAACGACTCTACTGAAAGAACTGCAATCTCACGCAAAGCCGCCAAGTCGCAAAGAAGAATCTCAAGTTTTTTGCGCCGAAAGTTCGACAATCCGCTGCAACAC
>JADGQE010000156.1 GCA_017882055.1 Thermoflexales bacterium | reverse complement strand
GCTTCATTCAATCGAAACGCGCCCAACCTTTCATCGCCGAAGTCGAAGGCGAAGCCGTGGCCGGCCTCATCCTCTTTTACTTCGCCGATCGCGCCTGGTATATGTACGGTATGTCGCGCAACTTGCATCGCGACTACATGCCTAATCATTTATTACAGTGGCACGCGATGCAGTGGGCCAAAGCGCAGGGCTGCACCTTCTATGATCTATGGGGCGCGCCCGATGAGTTAAGCGAAAATGATTCGATGTGGGGCGTCTACAAATTCAAAGAGGGCCTCGGCGGGCAGTTCACACCTCAGGTCGGCGCGTACGATTTTGTCGTCTCGCGTTTCTGGTATTGGGTCTACTCCGTCGCCATGCCGCGCGTATTGAATATCATGCGAAAACGGCATCAACTTCAAAGTTAAGGGGCTACCGCGTAAATCGATCTGCCCCAAGTACCGCGTCTGGTACAATTATCAGAGTAAGTCACTTTACGGGAGGAGGCATATTCCCTATGAAAACAATCGCATTGATCTCACACGATGGCAAGAAGGCCGATATGGTGGCGTGGGCCACTTATAATCGAACCGCGCTGGCACACTGCAAGTTAGTGGCCACGGCCTCAACGGCCAAACTGATGCAGGACAAAGTCGGACTGGAGATTGAAGCCGTAAAGCCGGGGCCGCTGGGCGGTGACGCGCAGATCGGGGCACGGGTGGTCGAAGGCGCGGTTCACGCGGTGATCTTCCTGGTCGATCCACTGGACAAGCATCCGCACGATCCGGACATTCAAGCCCTGCTGCGGCTGTGCAACGTCCACGACGTGCCGTTGGCGACGAATGTCGCAACGGCTGACTGCGTGATGAGTTGGATTCTTAAGAATTCACCTGAGGAGTCACCACTGGAGGCTGCCCATAGAGCTGCAAATACATATCGATAACTGCTTGGACAATGCCAGCATTTGCACCTTCAACGCATAGCTGCCAGCAGAATGGCATCAATAGTACTCACGGCTATGTGCTGACAAATAAAGGCTTCCACGCGGGGCGACCAGTTGGTCGCCCCGGGCTTTTTGCTATTGACATCATCCCTCAGTCGGGCTATAACCAAAACATCAGGGTCATTGATAACGGCGCAGGGGAGTGATGGTCGCTAACCAGATCATTCATGCCAAGGTGGGAGAACTCTTCGAGGTGGCGCTGCCCGCGACAGCCGGAACAGGCTATCGCTGGGTGGTGACACTGCTGCCCGAAGCGTTTACGCTTATCGAGGAAACGCGCGACGTGCCGACGTTGAGGCCGGGGGCCGGCACCGTTCAACGCTTTCGCTTTCAATCCTCATCGCCCGGCAAGTATGCGTTGGCGTTTGCGTATCGGCGGGGCTGGCAAGCGGGTGCCGCAGCGGATGAACGAACGTTTGAGGTTCAGATCGATCCGGCGGAGTGATTGATACGCCAAGCGGATCGCTCGATCGCCGAAAGGAGGCGCAAGTTCAACAAAACAGCGTGGTCTTATATCGTACCGGGATATTTGCTCAGTTAGTCAGTCAGATCACATCAGAGGAGACGACTCATGGCACCCAAAAAGAAAGCGGCGCCTGCCAAGTCAGGGACCGCCAGAGCAAAGAAAGTGACTACGACCAGCAAGGCGATCGGACGCGGTTATGGCTGGATGCCCGATCTGCCGGATCAACGCGACTTCATGTACGCGGCCATCAGGCCCGCGCCGGTCACGCTGCCCCCGTCGGTCGATTGGCGATCGCAGTGTCCACCGATTGTCGATCAAGGACAATTGGGCAGCTGCACGGCCAATGCCATCGCGGGCGTACTTGGTTTTCTGGAGGTGAAAGCGAGACAGCCCTTTGTGGCATTAAGCCGATTGTTTATCTATTACAACGAGCGCGTGATGGAGCATACCGTGCAATCCGATTCGGGCGCGATGATTCGCGATGGCGTCAAGTCGGTTACCAAGCAGGGCGTATGTTCCGAGCAGAAATGGCCTTACGTCATTGCCAAATTCAAAGTGAAGCCGACAACCGCTTGCTACAAGGAGGCGCTGAGCCACACCATTTCATCGTATCATCGCCTGGCGTCACTCGACGAGATGCGGGCCTGTCTGGCCGGAGGCTATCCCTTCGTATTTGGCTTTACGGTCTATGAGAGTTTCGAGACGCAGGCGGTAGCTCAGACCGGCGTGGTGCCGATGCCGCAAAAGACCGAGAAGGTGTTAGGCGGCCACGCGGTGATGGCTGTGGGCTATGACGATGCGCAGCAGCGGCTCATCGTGCGCAATTCGTGGGGAACGGGCTGGGGACAGCAGGGCTATTTCACCATGCCCTACGCTTACGTCACGGATCACCAATTGTCCAGCGACTTCTGGACAATTCAGCAGTAACGCAAGCGCGGCCTTTCCAAGCCCACAATTTTTTCGCCAATGCCGCCCCGTTGATGATTGATCGGCGGGGCGGCTCATACCAAACAAAAACGCGGACCCACACGCTAAAATCAAATCCGTGTGAATCCGCGTCTATCCGTGTCCAAAAATTCGACGCTACATCTCGCGTCGGCCTTCCAGCGCCCGGGTCAATGTCACTTCATCAGCATATTCGAGATCGCCGCCCATGGGCAGGCCGCGCGCCAAACGTGTGACCTTAACGCCGGGCGTATTGATCTTGCGCTGAACATACATCGCCGTGTTCTCGCCTTCGAGGCTGGGGTTGGTCGCCAGGATGATTTCTTTAACGCCGCCCGTCGCCACACGCTCGATCAGCTCGCGAACGCGCAGATCGTCCGGCCCTACTCCATCCATCGGCGAAATCACGCCATGCAGCACATGGTACAACCCGCGATATTCGCGCGTGCGTTCGATGGCCATCACATCCAGCGGCTCTTCCACAACGCAAATCACCGAGCGATCACGCTCGTCGCTCTGGCAGATCGGGCACGGACTGATTTCGGTGATGTTGAAGCAGACCGAGCAGAATTGAATTCGATCGCGCAGTTCCTTCAACGCATCCGACAACTCGATCGCCTCGTCGGACTGCGAGCGAATCAGATAGTACGTCAGGCGCGAGGCCGACTTCGGCCCGATGCCGGGCAAGCGCGAGAACGCTTCGATTAAACGTAGAACAGGTGGAGGTATGGTGTCCATTGATATGCAAATTACTCTGAGTATCCATCATTCACCACAAAGGCACAAAGGTTCCCAAAATCTTGCTTTGTGACTTGGTGCCTTGGTGGTTAGTTTCAATATGGCCTCTTACAATCCCGGCAGACCCAGTCCGCCCGTCAAGCCTTGCAGCTTCTCGGCGGCGTGCGTTTGTGATCGCTCGATCGCCTCGTTCACCGCAGCGACCATCAAGTCTTGCAGCATTTCGACATCATTCGGATCGACCACGTCCTTCGACAACGTGATCGATTTGATGCGCTGATTGCCGGTCACCACAATCGTGATCGCGCCGCCGCCCGCCGTCACTTCGATCGTTTCTTCAGCCAACGCCTCCTGGGCTTTGGCCATATCCTCTTGCAGCTTCGCCAGCTTGCCCATCATTCCGCCGGCACCACCGCCACCGCCACCACCGCCAAATGACATTCGGTTCTTGCTCATGATTCCTCTCCTCAATCTATCGATTTGAAACTGGCGTGACCCTGGCGCCCAGCCGCAGCGCTTCACGGAGGACCGGGTCATCGACCAGCGAACGAATCACAACTTTCTGCGACAGCACTTCCGTCATCACATCGGCAACCAGGTCACGGCTCTTGCTTGATTCGAATTTATCTTTCAGCGTATTGGACGGCCAGCCCAGCGTCACCGTCACGCCTTCAACGCCGAGCAACTTGCAACTGCGCAGCAGCGCCTGGGTAGGCAAGCTCTGCGCTTTAACTTCATTCAAGATTTCAGGCCATTGCGCATGAACTTGCTCCAACGTCAACGACGTGGCTTCGCCTGATGGCGATGCTTCTGCGATCGGCGTTGGCGGATCGATCAGCGGTGACGTTGGCGCAGAGGTCGATTGAATTTTCTCGACCTTAGGAGCCGCTTCGGCTTTTCGTTCAGCAGGTTTTGCCGGAGCCGATTGAGGTTTCTGCGCCACAGGCGGGGCCATAGGCGGCATTGCGGGCGTTGTTCGACGCACCGGCGCAGCAGCCGTTGTAGTGGGTGCTGCCGCCACTGGTTGCTGCAACGATTCGACCAGCGCCAATTCGAGCGGCAGTTGCGGCTGCCAGCCGCCGCGCAGATCCAGCGCAGCCTGGTTAAAGAGTTTGATCGATCGCGTGAGCCGATCGGTCTCGATCCGGGCCGCCTGAGTGTTGTAAGCCGATCGCTGCTCGGCCGGTAAATCGACCAGAGCCGCATCGCCGAGCTTGATCAGCAGCAGCGATCGCAGCTGCTCGACGACTTGCCGCGCAAACTGCCGCGCATCGGCACCTTCGTCGATGGCACGATTGATCGTGTTGAGGCCGGCCGCGGCATCCGCCTGGCAGATCGCATCGACCAACTCCGAAACCCAATGCACCGAGCCTGCGCCAAGCGCCGACTGCGCCCGTTCGGTCGTGATTCCACTGCCACCCGCCGCAAGTTGATCGAGCAGGCTGACCGCGTCACGTAGTGCGCCGGTTGCTTGACGCGCGATCAAGGTGAGTGCTTCCGGTTCAGCCGTGAGACCTTCGGCCTGGACCAGCTCCTGCAAACGCGCCACGATCTCTTTGACGGTCAAGCGTCGGAAAGTAAATGGCTGACAGCGCGAAACGATCGTGGCCGGAACCTTCTGCGGATCGGTCGTAGCCAAAATGAAGATCGCATGCGGCGGCGGTTCTTCCAACGTTTTGAGCAGCGCGTTGAAGGCCGGTTCAGTGAGCATGTGAACTTCGTCGATGATGTAGACTTTGTAACGCGACTGGCCCGGCGAAAAATTGATCTTGTCGCGCAGGTCGCGGATCTCGTCGATGCCGCGATTGGAGGCCGCGTCGAGTTCGATCAGATCGAGCATGCGGCCTTCGGTGATGGCGGTGCAGATCGGGCAGGTGTTGTCAGGCCGGGCGCTTAGATCGGCATTGGTGCAGTTGACGGCCTTAGCCAGCAAACGCGCCATCGTCGTCTTGCCCGTGCCGCGCGGGCCGGAAAACAGATAAGCATGCGCGATACGGTTCGCGCCGATTGCGTTGCGCAGCGTTTGCAGCACGTGCTCCTGGCCGACGACTTCGTCGAACGTCTGGGGCCGCCACTTACGATATAGCGCCTGAGTCATTCGCGCACCTCCTTGAAAGATGCGTGAAGTGTAACACGGTCACAGGGCTTCGACAAGAGCTCGTTGAGACGTGGTATAATCTCAACACAATTAAACATTGGGGAGCTCGCGGAGGCGGGCTGAGAGGGCAATCGATCCATTGCCGACCCACGAACCTGATCCGGATAATGCCGGCGGAGGGAGACTACATCATCACAGCCACCCCAAGCCGGGGTGGCTTTTCTTTTTGTTCAAGACCTGCGAGGTTTTGTCTACTCGATCATGAGACGAGCCATGTCATGAAACCTCGCAGGTCTAAGAGAGACAATATGCGCACGATGATTTTTGCCAACGGCGCTGCACCAGATGCCCAAATCGTAAAACAGTGGCTCGACGATGTGACATTGATCATTGCCGCCGATGGCGGCGCGCGCAACGCCTTGTCGATCGGCGTGCTGCCGCAGATCGCGATCGGCGATCTCGATTCACTTTGCCCGGCCGATCGGCTCCAGCTCGAACAAGCGAAAGCGCAATTCATTGTTTATCCTGCACACAAAGACTACACCGATCTGGAATTGGCGATCCGGCATGCCCTCGAACGCGGCGCAACCGACCTCGTCATCGTCAGCGCATTAGGCGGGCGCTGGGATCAATCGCTGGCGAATATGCTACTGTTGACTTTGCCGGAACTGAAGAACGTGCCAACGCGCATCATCGATCAGCGCGAATCGATCAGCGTGATCCGCGATCGAGCCGAGATCGCCGGTCGCGCAGGCGATACGCTGTCACTCATTGCCCTGCGCGGCGATGCGCACGGCGTTTCGATCGAAGGCTGCGAATATCCCTTGAAAGACGCGGTGCTGCCCTTCGGCGCGACACTGGGGATCAGCAATGTATTGATTGAACCGGTGGCAACCGTCACCGTCCAAGATGGAATCGTGTTAGCGATTCATACCACACGTAATGAGTGACGAGTGAGGCGTGATAACCATTCATGCCCACATGTCACCCATCAAAATAATTCCGGGAGGAAAACGATATGCAAAGAAAAATTGGCATCTTAATGTTGCTGCTGGCGCTCGTTGTTACAGCCTGCGCACCTGCTGCAACGCCCACTGCCGCGCCGACAGCAGTGAAATCCATCGCGGCAGCGTCAACCGCCGCACCAACTCAACCGCCGATAGCAACGCCATTGCCTTCGATCCTGCCGACGCCGCCAACCTCGCCGCTGGCGACATCTTCAGCAGCACGCACATTGACCATGTTGTCGCACGAATCATTCGCGCTGAGCGATGCTGTCCTGCAAAAGTTCGAGACGGATAACAACGTCACAGTCAAAATCATCAAACAGGGCGACGCAGGTCAGGCGCTCAATCGCGCCATCTTGACGAAGGATAGTCCCGAAGCCGATGTGCTCTTCGGTGTGGACAATACTTTCCTGGGCCGCGCGCTCGACGCCGGCATTCTCGATCCGTACAAACCGGCAGCGCTGGCGAATGTATCCACGACGTTCCAACTCGATCCGTCTTCGCGGCTGGTTCCGATCGATTATGGCGACGTCTGCATGAACTTCGACAAGGCGTACTTCACACAAAAGAAATTGACCGTGCCGCAATCGCTGTCGGATCTGACGAAGCCCGAATATAAGAACCTGCTCGTCGTCGAGAATCCCGCCGCATCGTCACCGGGACTGGCTTTCATGCTGGCCACCGTCTCGGCTTTCGGCCAGGATGGCTGGCTCAAGTTCTGGCAGCAACTAAAAGCCAATGGCGTGAAAGTCGTGGAAGATTGGAACACCGCTTACTACACCGACTTCAGCGGCTCGAGCGGCAAAGGCTCGCGCCCGATCGTGGTGAGCTATGCCTCCAGCCCGCCGGCCGAGGTCGTGTTTGCCAATCCGCCGATCAGCGAACCGCCCATTGGCACCATCGTCGCGCCCAAGTCGTGCTTCCGCCAGATCGAATTTGCGGGCATTTTGAAAGGCACTCAGAATCGCGACCTGGCCGAGAAGTGGATCGACTTTTTGCTGAGCCTGACCTATCAAGAAGATATTCCGTTGCAGCAGTATGTCTATCCAGTAAATCCACAGGCGAAACTGCCCGACGTATTCGTAAAGTGGTCGGTCGTGCCCGATCAACCGGCCACGCTCGCGCCGGATGTCATTGCGAAGAATCGCGATCAGTGGATCGAGCAGTGGACGAATGCGGTGTTGAAGTAAAACGTAGCGCGTACTGCGTATTGCGTAATTAATGAGATTGCTTACGCAGTACGCAGTACGCAATAGCGAGTCGCAACGTGAGATTCTGGCGAAGCGCCTTTATTCTTATCCCGCTGGCTTTCCTCGCCATCTTCTTCTTTTATCCACTGGCGATCATCCTGGCGCGCGGCTTAGCGCCTGACGGCGTCGTCGATCTATCAGCGTTTGGCAAGATTGCGGCCAGCCCGTTTTATCTCGACACGTTGTGGTTCACGCTCTGGCAAGCCACTGTCTCAACGTTATTGACCGTTGTCTTGGCGCTGCCAGCCGCATACGTCTTTGCGCGTTACAGGTTTCGCGGCAAAACGTTGATTCGCGCCCTGACGACGATCCCGTTTGTTTTGCCGACGGTCGTCGTGGCAGCCGCGTTCTCGTCGCTGATCGGTCCACGCGGCTGGATCAACGAACTGCTCAAGAACTTACTTCATCTGGATTACGCGCCGCTTGATATTCAAAATACGATCTGGATCATTCTGCTGGCGCACATCTTCTACAACTTCACCGTCGTGCTCCGCATCGTCGGCGGTTTCTGGGCCAACCTCGATCCGCAGATCGAAGCGGCGGCCCGCGTCCTCGGCGCGAATCGCTGGCGCACCTTCCGCGAAGTGACGCTGCCTTTGCTCAAGCCCGCGCTGTTGGCCGCAGCCTTACTCGTCTTCATTTTCGACTTCACTTCGTTCGGGGTGATTTTGATCCTGGGCGGTCCACAATTCAACACGCTGGAAGTGGCGATCTATCGCCAGACGCAGATCACTTTCAACCTGCCCATGGCGACAGCGTTGGCTTTGATTCAGATCGTTTGCACCTTCGTGCTGATGATCGTCTACACGCGGCTGCAAGCGCGCGCCAGCGTGCCGCTTGATTTGAGGCCGCAGCAGCAGACGCAGAAACCACCTGCAACTCGCCGCGAGAAACTGTTTGTCGTTCTGGTCATCGGCGGAATGTTAGTACTGCTGCTTTCGCCGCTTATTGCCCTGGCTTCCAGGTCGATCGTCAATGATGCAGGTTTTACACTGGACAACTATCGCTATCTGGCGACGAATCCGCGCGGCTCGGTGTTATTCGTTTCACCGCTAACGGCGCTGGGCAACTCGCTGTTCTTTGCCGCCGCGACGATGCTCATCGCTTTGATCGTCGGTGTGTTAGCCGCATATGCTTCTTCAAATCGCAACTGCCTTCAAAGATTGCTCGAACCCATCTGGATGCTGCCGTTGGGCGCATCAGCCGTCACGTTGGGCTTCGGCTTCCTGATCGGCTTTCCGACGCTGCGGTCATCGCCGCTGATG
>JADGQE010000155.1 GCA_017882055.1 Thermoflexales bacterium | reverse complement strand
ACGCCGCCCGTGTTTCCGGACGAAGACAAGACTCGCGCGGCACAGCTGCTCAATACGATCTTACTGTCGCTCATTGTCGTTTCGCTGCTGATCTTCGCGGCCAGTTTCCTGAGCGGTGTTCATCCAGCGGCTATGGCGTTGGATCTGGTTACGTTCGCGGTGATGCTGGGCTTGCGGCAACTGTTGCAGCGCGGCCAAGTACGATTGATCAGCTTCGTGGCAGCGGCTGTATTTCCCACTGTCGTAACGATCTACCTGGCGACCGCCGGCACCATTCGTGTGCCCATCACTATCGGATATCTCATCGGTATTACGATCGCCGCACTGTTGATGGGACGGCGTGCCACGGTCATCATCACCGCCCTCTGCTTGCTCGCCCTGCTGGGATTGGCCCTGGCAGAAACGGCCGGTCTGTTGCCGACCTATCAGGCCGCGTCCAGTATATTCTACTGGGCGATCTACGCGCTGGGCTTCGTGGTCATTATCATCCTGTTTAGCTTAGCCATGCAGAGTATGCGGCAAGCTCTCGAGCGAGCGCGCCGCAGTGAGCGCGCCCAGATCGAAAGCAACCGCGAACTGATCGCGATTCGCACTACCCTGGAAGAACGAGTCGCCGAGCGCACCGACCAGATCAACCTCAGCGCCGAAGTCGCGCGGGCCGTCTCGTCGATTCTTGATCCGGAGGAACTGCTCCGGCGCGTCACGCTGCTGATCGTCGAGCGCTTCAATCTCTACTACGCCGCCGCCTTCCTGGTGGACGACGACGCAGAATTCGCCGTACTGCGGGAAGCGACGGGCGAAGCCGGGCGCGTGCTCAAAGAGCGCGGCCATAAACTCGAAATCACCGGCCCATCGATGGTCGGCATGGCCATCGCCACCCGCCGGCCTCGCCTCGCGCAAGACGTCGACACAGAAACCATGCGCTTTGCCAATCCGCTGCTGACCGAAACCAAATCGGAGGTGGCGCTGCCACTGATCATTGGTGACCAATCGATCGGCGCCCTGGACGTTCAATCCACTCGCACGGCCGCCTTCGACGAGAGTACCGTCCTCGTGCTGCAGGGCTTAGCCGACCAGATCGCCATTTCCATCAACAACGCCCAGCAATACCAGAAAGCACAAGTCGACGCGCAGCAGGCCATGATGCTGTTTGAAACCAGTCAGGCGACCAGTTTCATCGGCGAAGGTTTGTCAACGACGGTCAAGCGCTTGTTTGCAGTCGTGGCCCAGCGTTCCGATTTTGACGTCTGGGCCGCAGTCCGCTTCAATGCTGAACAGCGGGCTTACACCGTTCTAACCGCTTTTGACGCCAACCGGCCTGCGCCGATGGAAGGCGTGGATCAGAGCTTCCCGGTCGATCAAGAACATGCTACACCGTCTAGCCTCGCCATCCGAACGGGCCAACCGCTCATTGTCAATGATCCAACGCATGATCCTCAACTGGCGCGTGTGTCAGCCGAGATGCTGCCGACGATTGGCAAGCTGATTTGCGCACCGGCGATGGTGGGCGATCGAGTTCTGGGCGCCATCACACTGAGCCGGGCCATCGACAAACCCGACATCGGGCCGCGTGATATTCAGCTGGCCCAGGCATTGGCTAACCAGCTGGCGGTCACGATCGAAAATCGCCGCCTGTTCGATGAATCGCAAGCCGCCATCGCCGAACTCAACCAGTTGATGGCCTTGTACACCCGGCAAGGCTGGTCGCAATTCAGTCAGTTGCGCCAGGGTGCAGGCTTACAGCAAGAGTATAGCCGGCTCAATGCCAAACCATTTGATCCCAAACTTCTGCCGCAAATCGAGCAGGTCATTCGCGCCAGGCAGACCCAGCCGATCATCGATGATGGACAAGCGGTAGTCGGCGTGCCGATCACGCTGCGCGGTGAGGTGTTGGGCACCCTGTCTATCCAGGATAACCAGGATCGTCAGTGGACGGAAGATGAGCTGGTCACTTTGCAGGCCGTGGCTGATCAGGTTGCTCAATCCATCGAAGCCGCCCGCTTGCTGGAAGAAAGCGAGTCCAGTTTGCAGGAAACGACCGCCCTGTATCAGGCCAGCCGCGACATTATGGCGGCCCAGACACCCGCCGCCGTTTTGCACGGCATCACGACCAACATCGTTACGCCACAGCTCAATCGGGCCGCGCTGGCGCTGATCGAGCCGGATAGTCCGCGCGAGGCACCCGTCGTCGAAATCGCGGCCGCCTGGGAACGCGGCAATGATCAGCCGGGCACGATTGGCAATCGCTGGGATATCACCAAGGTTCCCCTCATCAGCCAAATGACAAATGTGCCACTCGTCATCGACGACATCGCCAACTCGCCAGACATGGACCCGCAGTCGCGGCACGTCTTCCTGAATATCATTGGCATCAAGGCAGTGATCATCATTCCGATGTATGTCGGCGATCATCAGCTCGGCTGGCTGCTGATTGAGTCGCAGCCAGGCCCCTACCATTTCACCGATCCGGAAATACGCCGCTTCCGCACCCTGGCCGGTCAGGCCACCATCGCGCTCGAAAACCGCCGATTGTTCCAGGACGTAGAAGCACGCGTCGGTGAATTGACCGTGCTGACTCGCATTAGCCGCCGCCTTGCTTCCACCCTCAATCTGAAAGAAGTGCTGGCCTCCATTGCCGACGAGGTTCTCAACGTGACGCCGGCGACGCACGCCAGCCTCGCCCTCTACAACGAACATGAAAACGCTCTCGAGATCCAATTGGTCCGCGGCTCAACACCGGAAGCCGAAGAAGCCCAGATGGGCATGCTGCTGCGTGCCGGCACAGGTTTGCATGGCCGTCTCATGGAAACCGGGCAAAGTGTGCTGGTGGCAGACGTGAGAAACGATCCGGACTATGTGGCCACCAACGAGGACACGGTCTCCGAATTCATCGTGCCAATCCGGCAGGGCGATTTGCTGCTGGGCGCCTTAAACCTGGAAAGCCCCAGGCCCGGCGCTTTCGATCAAGCCAACGTCCGGCTGGTCGAAGCGCTGGCCGATCAGGCTGCCATCGCTATCTCCAATGCCCGATCGTATGAAGCCGAACGGGCAGCGGTTGAGCGCATACGGGAGGTCGACCGACTCAAGACCCAATTCCTGTCCAACATGAGCCACGAGCTGCGCACGCCGCTCAACTCCATCATCGGCTTCAGCCGCGTGATCATGCGCGGCATCGACGGCCCGCTGACCGAATTGCAGTCGACCGACTTGCTATCGATCTACAACTCCGGCCAACACCTCCTGGGCCTGATCAACAACATCCTCGATCTGTCCAAGATCGAAGCGGGCAAGATGGAGATGTCGATCGAGCCGATCGATCTGCACGATATCGCCAGGTCCGTCATGTCCACCGCCATTGCCCTGGTCAAGGACAAGTCCGTCAAACTCGAACAGGAAGTGCCCGAGTCTCTGCCGACGATCAACGCCGACCCGACGCGTGTACGGCAGATCATTCTCAATCTGGTATCCAATGCCGCCAAATTCACGGAGCAGGGCTTCATCCGGCTGCGCGTTCTGCCGATGCCGACCGAAGTTCAAATCTCCGTCACCGATTCCGGCATCGGCATTGCGGCTAGCAAACTAAACACGATCTTCGAAGAGTTCACCCAGGCCGATGCCAGCACCACCCGCCGCTACGGCGGCACGGGCCTGGGCCTGGCTATCACGCGCAAATTCGTCGAGATGCACAAAGGCCGCGTCTGGGTCGAATCGCAAGAAGGCGTCGGCTCGACCTTCACCTTTACCCTGCCGCTCGAAATGCCCAAGGACCAGGAGTCTAGCTCGCTGCCAGTTGATCTGGAGGCGCGTGGCGAAGGCAAGAAACTGGTCATGTGCATCGACGATGATCCGGGCGTGATTACGTTGTACAAACGCTATCTTGAAAAGCAGGGCTATCAGGTCATCGGCATCACAGACTCAAGCAAAGCTGTCGAAGAAGCTCGGCGCTTGCTGCCGTTCGCCATTACGCTCGACGTGCTGATGCCCAATCGCGATGGCTGGTCGATCCTGGCCGATTTGAAGAGTGCGCCGGAGATCAGCCGCATCCCGATCGTGGTGTGCAGCATCATTCAGGACAAGACCAAAGGCTTCTCGCTCGGCGCGGCCGACTATCTGGTCAAACCGATCACCGAAGACGAATTGCTGCGCGCGCTCGAGCACGTCAATCGCGACAAAAACATCCACCGGGTCCTCGTCGTGGACGACGAGCCGGAGGCGCGTCTGCTGGTCAAACGCATCCTGGAAGGCCAGACTGACCTGGAAGTTCTGGAAGCGCTCGGCGGCGCGCAGGCGCTGGCGGATATCGTGGACGTTCGGCCCGATCTCATTATCCTGGATCTGATGATGCCCGACATCGACGGCTTTACGGTGCTCGACAATATCAAGAGCAACCGGGCCACCCGCGACATTCCGGTGATCATCGTGACCGCCAAAGAGATCACCGAAGAGGATCGACATCGCCTGGAAGGCAAGACCCTGGCGCTGTTCAACAAAGGCATGTTCGCCGCCGAACAGCTGATGACCGACATCGGGAATGCGCTGAAGCAAATGAACGGTGTGGAAGTAGAGGAAGAGAAGGCGACGGTTAAGCGGTGATCAGGGCTTGGGGATCAGGGATTAGGTAGATAGGCTCGCTGACTCGTTGCCGACGGGAGCACTGCACCGCATGTGTTCGGTGACACCTAATTTCACGTATCACGCAGTACGATCATTTTCTCAAAGGACACCTACGCCATCATGCTCGATCCGATTTTGAAATGCCCACGCTGCGGCTACAGCACCACCTTCGTGCGTCCACCGGCGGCCTGTCCCAGGTGCAAACATGACATGCTCGACGTCTGGTACGATCTGGAGGCACTGGCTAAGGAACTGCCGGAGCGTATCCGCGAGCGGCCCTTCAACATGTGGCGCTATCGCGAACTACTGCCGCTGCACAATTCGGCCAATATCGTCACCCTGGGCGAAGGCGGCACACCCCTGGTCCCGTCCGTCAACATGGGCACGATGTTGGGCCACGAGCACCTCTTCATCAAGGATGAACGCCAGGGTCCCACCGGCTCGTTCAAAGATCGACAGGCCTCGCTGGCGATCAGTTCGATGAAAGAAGCCGGTATCACCGAAGCCGTCGTCGCGTCCACCGGCAATGTGGCTATTTCTTATTCGGCCTACTGCGCACGGGCCGGCATCAAACTGTGGACCTTCCTCACCAGCATGGTGCCCGCCGACAAAATGCGCGAAGTCGCTTTGTATGGCACGGAAGTGATCAAGATCACCGGCACTTACGACGAGTGCAAAGAAGTCGCCGCCAACTTTGCCCGGCATCGCGGCCTGTTTTTGGACAAGGGCCTGCGCTCGATCAGCGCCCGGCAAAGCATGAAGACCCTGGCTTTTGAAGTGTGCGAACAGCTCGGGCTGCTGCAAGACGGCCACGGCAAATGGCGCGCGCCCGATTGGTATCTGCAAGCGGTCAGCGGCGGCATGGGACCCATCGGTACTTATCGCGGTTTTGAAGAGCTGCACGCCATGGGCTTCATCGATAAAATACCCAGGTTGGCCGTGCTGCAGGCCGAAGGCTGCGCACCGATGGTGACCGCCTTCAAAGCGGGCCGCGAGACGGCCGATATCGTCACCGCACCGCGCACGCACATCGCCACACTGGCCACCGGCAATCCCGGCGTGGCTTACACCGAATTGCGCCACATCATCTTGAAACACGGCGGCGCAATGGAAAGCGTCAGCGATGAAGAAGCCTTCCGCGCCATGCACGTCATGGCCAAGATGGACGGCATCTCGGTCGAGTCGGCCACCGGCGTGGTCTTTGCCGGGCTGTTCAAATTGATCGGCCAGCAAGTCATCAAGCGGACCGAGACCGTCGTCGTCAACTGCACCGGGCACACTTTGGCTGTGCAACAAGAACTGCTCGGCGACGACTGGGCCCGCAGCTTCGAAGTGCCGCAGGCCGAAGCGCCGTCGGCCGCGCCGCAGGAGGGTCTGTTATCTGCCCTGGAGCGCCTGGACGATCGCATGCGGGATATCTTGATCATAGACGACAATCCTGATGCCACCTTGCTCCTGCGCCGTGTGCTCCAGGCGTATGGCCACTACACGCTGCGCGAGGCCAAGAACGGCCGCATCGGTCTGGACATGTGTCGCGCCCAACGACCTGATCTGATCCTGCTTGATCTGATGATGCCGGAGATGGATGGCTTCGCTGTGCTGGACGCGCTGAAACACGATGACAACTTAAAGGACGTGCCGGTGATTGTGGTGACCGCTAAGGAGCTCACGCCTGTCGAGCGGCGGCGGCTATCCGGCAAGGTTCAATCGTTGCTGCAAAAAGGTTCCTTCACCGATCAAGACATCATGGATGCCTTATCTGGAAAAGAAAAAGCAATCGACGGCTGACGGAGATGACGCATGACCCTAGACCCTGCCACCATCAAGATTCTATATATCGAAGATGATCCCAACAGCCGCCGGTTGGTGCAGCGCGTGCTGGAGAGCGAAGGCTATCAAGTGTCTCTGGCCGAAGACGGCATGTCGGGGCTGGAAATGGCCCGCCGGCTGCACCCCGATCTGATCCTGACCGACATCAACATTGGCGGTATGACGGGCAATGAAGTGGCCACCCGTTTGAAGGAGCAGAAGGAGACACGTGGCACGCCCATTATCGCGCTGACGGCCGCCACGCTCGCCACCGACCGCGAACGCGCACTGGTCGCGGGCTGCGATGGCTACATCACCAAGCCGATCGATGTGGACGCCCTGCCCACCCTGATTGCCAAATTCCTCAGCGGCAAGCGTGAAAAAGTCGACGACACGATCAAGATGCAGCGGCTGGAAGAGTACAGCCAGGCGCTCGTCACCCGGCTCGAAACGACCGTGGCTCAACTGGAAAAAGCCAACGCCGATCTGCGCCGCATGGACAAAATGAAGAAAGACTTCGTCGTTCTGGCCGGGCACGAACTGCGTACACCCACGACCCTGATCTACGGTTATACCAATTTGCTGCGCATGGAAATGCAGCAGCTCCAGCTGGGTGAGCACGTCGACGACGTGATTAACCGGATCTCGACGGCCACGCAGCGTCTCAACGAAGTCGTCGATGCGATCATCAACGTGTCGCTCATCGACTCGGCGCAGCTGGACCTGACGCTGGTGCCGGTCGATCTGCACTCGATCGTGCAGGCCGTCATGCAGGAACAGCAATCATCGGCCCGGCAGCGCGACTTAAAACTGGAAACGCGCGATCTGTCCTATTTGCCGCCCATCAAAGCCGATGCCAATTATCTGCGGCGCGCGTTGTCCAATCTGGTGAGCAATTCGATCAAGTACACGCCGGACGGCGGCCGGATCAGCCTCGACGCCGAGCAAGAACACGGGGCCATCCACATCATCATCAGCGACACCGGGATCGGCATCGATCGGGCCGAACAGGAACACATCTTTGACAAATTCTACGTACTGGAAGACACCGCCACGCACTCCACCAGCCACAACGCTTTTATGGGCGGCGGGCTGGGCCTGGGCCTCACCGTGGTATATGGCATCATTCAGGCGCATGGCGGCCGCATCTGGGTCGAAAGTGAAGGCCAGGATATGAATCGCTTGCCCGGCAGCCGCTTTCATCTGCTGCTGCCGATCGACCCGGGACCTGCTCACACGCCGACTAACACCTAGATCATTGCCTATGCCCACTTCACAACACCAGCAGAATGGTATTCGCGCCGCACTTCTTTCCGCACTGCTGCTGGGCACGACACCCATTCTCGGCAAACTTGCCTATCAAGGCGGGCTGGATCCTTACAGTCTGACGGCCACGCGAACCCTGATCGCGGCCGGCGTGATGTGGTTCTTCTATATCGCCATTCCATCCAACCGCAAGTTCATCTATATTTATCCCGCAGGTCTGTTGATCTCATTTTCTGCGGGCGCACTCAATGGCCTGAGTTCGTTGTTGTACTACAACGGCCTCACTCGCATCGACGCAGGCGTCGGCCAGATGTTGTACAGCCTGTATCCGTTATTCGTCGTGATCCTGCGCAGGTTGGACGGCCAGCGCGTCTCCAATTGGACGAAGGTGCGTCTGGCCATGGCAATCGTGGCCATCACGCTGTTGGTGCGGACCGGTTCGGGACAAGTGGATTTGATCGGGGCAGGCTTGATGATCGGCGCAGGCTTCATGTACGCGTGGCATCTCGCCGCCAGTCAACGGGTGTTATATGAGATGCCGGCGCCCACAGTGACGTTATACGTCTTAACGGCGATGGCCAGCGTGGTCTGTGTCGCCTACCTGATCCACGGCCCTACTCCCATCTCGACGCAGGGCGTGCCGCCCATGTTGGGCCTCGCCATTGTCACTGTGTTCTCGCGGTTGTTGATGTTCCTGGGTGTTAAACGGCTGGGCAGTGTTCAAACGGCGCTGCTCGGCGCAACCGAGACTTTGATAGCGGTGGGTCTGGCCATTATGCTGCTCGGCGAACAGTTGGTGATGCGTCAATGGATCGGCGCTATGATCTTGATGACCAGCCTGATCCTGATCATCTTCGAGCCGGGGATGGGAAAATCGATCTTCAAGCGCAAACCGCGCGAACAGTCCACGCTACAACAGGCGCCGCCCAGACCGTAGCGTCAGTCGCCGGCGTGCAACCCACACACGCTATAGCGGATTCCAGTTTCGTTTACGGACGTGTCATTCCGAGCGGAGCGACGCCTGGCGGCCCAGGCCATGTCCCGTGCCATGCACGGGTGGCCCGCCAGGCGCCGG
>JADGQE010000154.1 GCA_017882055.1 Thermoflexales bacterium | reverse complement strand
AACACCGTCGAACAAGGCGGCCAGTTCCGGCGCGAGCGGCCGATCATCGGCCAACGCGATCCGCGATCGATCAGGCGCAGCAATGATCGATGAAGTGGCATCGAACCAGCGCGGACGCACGTCGTTAGTGCCGAACCGCCGGTATGTTTCCGGATCGATTTGATCGATCTGCAAACCCGAGAGTGATAGATCGATCGGTGACCCATGTGGCAAAATGGTATAAATGTAGATCGAGTTGCCAATGATTGTATCAGGCGTCCGATCGCGGAAGAACGCATACTCGCCTGGATCGATCCAGATGCCGCCCATCAAATTCGCTACGCTGATCGCATACACGCCCGGCGCAGGATCGATCGGCGTATAGCGTTTGAGCCACCACGCGCCCTGATCGTTCATCGCCGTGCGAACCGGCAACAACGCTTCAGTCGATAAGCCATACGCCGCTGGATGCGCAATGCCAAAGTAACTCAACTTGATGCGATCGATGTGCTGCGCATCGACGTAGTTCTTCAAGCCAACCAAATCCTGTCCCCAATCGATATTCGAATCGGAAAGAACATATCGTCCATGATCAGGTCCGCCTGCAATCTCATTAAAAAAAGTCAGGTAAGAGGGATAGATATGGAGTGTGCCGATGATTTGCCAGGCCAACAGTGACACGGTGACAAAGCGAAGGGGTGACAAGGTGACAGCACGATTGAGAGAATGAGAGATAGAGCGCGGAATAAGGCCGGATACGTAAACAAAGATCAGAGGCAATATCGGAAGAAGATAGCGAAAGCCGAGGTTATTGGTGCTGAAGAAAAGGCTGAAGAAAATCAGAAACGACGGAACAAGGAAAATAAGATCGTTGCGCCAGGCGCGCTTGATGATCGTGCGCGCCAGTGCAGCCACCAACAAGATCAATATCGGCAGCGGCGTCTTCAGCACAAAAGCGATCGGGAAGTAGTACCACCAACCCGTTGTAGATGTTTGGCCGAATAGATAATTCGGCCAGGGCTGATTGAGATAATACTGGGCCGAGTTCCATTCACGCCAGAAGCCGGGCGCGGGCACCGGAATGCCGCCAGGATTGATGGGCCCAATCTGAAAGAAGTAGACGCCCCAGATCGTCAACGCGGCGATGAAGAAAAGAACAACCAAATTCTTAACCACAACCCTGCCAACCGATGCAGGGCAGGCGACACTAAGACACAAAGTTCTTTTGAGGTTTTCTTGGTGACTGCCCATATCCGCTGCAATGCAGCGGTGGGCCGCCAGGCGTTGTGTCTTGGTGGTTAATACATTTAAGATGGTCAAAAGCACAATCGCCGCCACGATCATCAGCAGCGAGAACTTCGAGGCCAGCGCCAGGCCGAGGCCGATTCCCGCGAGGATGAGCCATCGACGGCTGGCCGGTTGACGCAGCGATCGATCGAACGCGTACAGAGCAAAGAAGGCATAGGCCGTCGGCTCAAAGTCCGTCATGGCAAAGCGCGAGTGGGCCAGCAAGTTCGGGCAGAAAACATATAGCGCTAAGGCAAATAAACCAGCAGTCGAACCATTGCGTTCGCGTGCCCAACGATAGATTAGCGCGCCGAGCAGCCAGCCAATTGCCATGAACGGAAAGCGTGCCAGATAGATAATGCGAAATGGCGAAGCAGTATTGTTCCATACAAATGGATCAGAAATCGAATCGTGAGCGTTGGCATCCCAGGCTGGATCATCGGGTGGAGTGAGCTCGAGGTTCGGTTCAAGCAGCAGCGGCACAGCACCGATCAGATTAGGCAAAATCGGCCCGTTGAGCTTGAGGCGCGTGTCGCCGCGCGTGAGAAACGCATAGCCGCTGACGATATGACTCGGCTCATCCATCGTCGGCGAAGTGATGCTCAGCGTGCTGAATTGCAGCCAGCCGAGGATCAGCAGCAGGGCAATTGCGATGGCGCGACTGAGCGATGGAGAGAAAGAGAAATGGCGAGACATGGTAAGTAATGAGTAGCAAGTAATGCGTGTTTAGTGCGTGATTTGAACTGTGCCGAGGACATAGTAATCGCTCGGCGGCCCAGTGTGCGTATAATCGGTTTGCAAAACTCTCTGCCCGGTGTCTGGATTGTAAAGGCCAATTTGCAGTTCGTATTTGCCGGCAGGTGTATCAGCGGGAATCGGTAGAATGTGACGCTGGGCAATCCAATCACCGGCACGCCAGAATTTGGCCGGCGCATCGAGGCCATCGTGCTGGGCAACGATCTTGCCTGAAGTGAGATCGACCAGATGGACAAAGATGCGGCGTGGATACGTGATCGGTTCACGCGCCAGCCAACGTGTTTCAATCTCCAGGTTATTTCCGGCCTCGGCAAATAAAGCCCGATCGGGGTTCCAGCCCAGCAAAATAGCTGAATCATCAAACAGGCGCGCCCGCGCCGGATCAGCCGCCGGGTCAAACGGCGCAGCGATCTCAAAACGCCGGAAGTGACCAGTTAAGGTTGATGTGAAAAACGCATTGAATTGATCCAAATTCGGCCCGATCGGCACAATGGCTGGTATATAGATTCGAGCCGGCGAGCCGAGCGGCTGAACCAATGCTCCCCCACTGCTAGTTGGCCTATCAGCCGAATTGAACCAACGCACGCGCACGTCTTTGCGTTGGCGCAGCAAATACAAACTTGGATCGTCCAGCGTGTCATTCGATAGTCCGCCGACCGACACGTCCATCACGGTGCTGGTGTCGATGTCTTTCGCAATTGCGGCGAAATCGGCTTGAAAAACGAATTGCGTTTCAGAATGCGCGGGCCACTTATTAAAGTAATCATCGTAAGTCGAAACGGCATTCATGGCAAAGACAATGAGTAAGGCCAGCACGAATACGACGCGCGACAATTGCAGGACAATGGCGCGGTTGAACGAGGCCAGCCACATGCGCGGCCAGATCGTCAGCCATTCGACGGCGATGCCGGGCAAAGCAAAGGCCATCGGCAGCGCACCGAGCGTGCGCGTAAAGTTCGGCGCGCCCGCCGTGACGATCGTGGTAGTCAGCATCGCGCCGATCCAAATCAGCGCCAGGGCGTAACGCGGCTGATGGAGTCGTGTCAACGCGATCAGGAAACCGAAGCCAAACAGCAGCTGCCCGATCGGTTCGGGAAACACCGGTCGATCCGGCCAGTTATCGCGCACGGTGTTATCACCCTTCACCGTGAACATACCCAACGCACGCGGGATATTAGCGACGACTTCGCTCGTGTCGCCTTTCAGTGCCTTATCGAGCGGCCCGCTGACTTCAGCCACACGGAATTGCAAATCGGGATTCGCCAGCACTGTTACAGCCAGCGGTAACGCCACCACAATAGCAACGACAAAGAAGATTCCGAGATTACGCCAGCGGCCTCGCATTCGATCGCGCGCAAAGAGCGCCAGATAAATCACGAACGCCAGCAGCAAAATTGGGATCGCGCGCGAGGAAAGGTAAGTGTATGCAGATAAGCCAATGAAAATGCCAGCCACTAAAAAGGGACGGAGAGACTGAGAGAAGGAGCGAAGAAAGGAGAAACGAATTCTAGATTCTGACTTCTGAATTCTAACTTCTGTAGTTAACCCTCTCCACAACCAATCAAACCCCAGACACATCATCAACGGCAGCGTCATTGCTCGCAAGCCCACGCGTCCCCAGAAGACCGGCCACAGCGCGATCGACATGCCGGCCAGTGCGACCAGCGCGACGAGTGGACTAAACATGCGTCGCAACATGCGATACGCGGCAGCCAACGTCAACATCGCCACAAACACCGACGTAAACCGCACCCCAATCACGTTGTCGCCGATCAGCGCCGTCGATCCGGCCATGAGGTACAAAAACAGCGGCTCCTGGCCATACGCCTCTTTGAAGAACAGAGCGTTCTCGCCGTGTCGAATGCCGTTGGCAATTTGCCATTCGGCCACTTCGTCGTGCTCGAGGCCGAGGCCGAGGCCAGCCAGTTCGTAGGTGCGGAAGAAAAAGGCGCTGAGCAACAAACCAAGAACGCAGGCGTATTGCGTGTTGCGTGTTGCGTGGTGCGGGGTCATGGCGCGGTCACTTCGATTGGCTCGGTCAAGAAACGATCGGTACCATCTAGCAATTGCAAACGAACTCCTGTGGCAGGGTCGTACCAGCCAATCTCAGTTGAATACCTACCTGGAGCGAGATCAGTGGGTAAAGTTATTTCATTAACCTGAAAGAATATATCACCACGCATCAAAGTTAAAGCATTAACATCTTCGCGATCTTCACCGACTACTACTCGATTCTGAGCGTCGAGAACATGCTCAAATACCTTGAGGCGTGAAGCGAGATCCGATTTCTCGACGCGCCATAGTGCTTGCGCGGCAATGCGATTACCTGGCTTTGAATGCAATACAGAGGCGGGTTGAACATCTGAATGTGGCGGAACCAAACTAATCGAATCGCCAAAAGTCGCGGGCGATACTACTTGGCCAACTTGTTGATCGGAATGGTAAATGTCGAATGCCAGGATGTCATCTGATCGATATATCCGTCGATCATGGCTGATCGCTCGCAGCAAGAGATCGATATACACTCCAGGCGATTGCATCGGCGAAATAAAAGTGACTCCGCCTGACAGCAAGACCAACGCCGATTCTGGATTAAACCATCGCGCCTTCGCATCTTGCCGTCGCAAATCAAGCTTCAGCGCAACTGGATCGAGATAAAGCTCATTGGGATT
Organism: Thermoflexales bacterium; assembly: GCA_017882055.1. Classification (GTDB taxonomy): domain Bacteria; phylum Chloroflexota; class Anaerolineae; order Fen-1058; family Fen-1058; genus JADGQE01. The sequence goes on along the minus strand of JADGQE010000154.1, from coordinate 4,080 downwards.
TGTGCCGATGGCGACATTACTTACATCGGGATTCTGATCGAGCCAGCGGGCAATATCGCGCGTCGGGGCGTGATACTGAAAGCGGACGAAGGGATCGTTCGCCCAGGTACCGAAGTAGTCGCGGATCGTGAGCCAGCCACCAATTCCGATCACGCACAAGGAAACAAGGAAATAAGGAGACAGGGCAGCTACCTTGTTTCCTTGCTTACATACTAACTTCCCTACTATTTCCACTACCCCATAAGCCGCAACCATATACACCACCGGCTGCGCCGCGATCGTGTGACTAAAGCTCGCCGCAGGCAGGCTAACAAACGCAGGCGCAATGCCGACGAGCAGCCACGTCAAGGCGAAGCCCGATTCGACGTGCTTCAATCGAACGAGACACAGCCACACACCGAGATAGAAGAAAATGCCCGTGAGCCAATCGAAGACCGGACGGCCGCTCACGTTGTACAACGATTCGGGATCGCCCGCGAAGGTGAACATACCCAGCGTGCCGAGCGTCGTATCGATCGCAGGTCTGAAGTTGCCATGCTGTGCCGCGATCAACGGTCCGCCGACGACTTCGGTGCGCTTCTCCGCGCCGGGCGTGCGCGAGATTTCGATAAACATCGGCGCGGCGACGGCCACCGCGATCACAATCGCCGCAAGTGTAGGCAGCCAGACTTTCCGCAAGATCGACCGATTGAAGATCAATAGATAAACTAAGAAACCGATCAACACAACTGGCAGCGCGCGTCCGGCGAAATACGTCATCATCGCAGCGGCCAGGAGAGTACCGGCGATAAGTGGGGCCGACTTTCTGGTCGGCCTACGTGTCGGTCCATGCCGACTGGAAAGTCGGCTCCACATGATCAAGAATGCACCCAGCATCAACGGCAATACGCCGATGTGCCGCAAGCCGAGACGCGCGTACATGATCGGCCAGAAAGAGACTGCCATCAGCGCCGCCGCCAGCAAAGCGACGCGAACGTCGAACAGTCGCTTCGCTAAAGCAAACGTCAACGCAACAGTCAACAGGCCAAACGCAAATGGCAGCCACTTGTAACCGACGATGTTCTCGCCAAAGAGCAGTATCGTTCCGGCATGCAAGTAATGATAGAACGGTTCGTGGCCTTCGGCTTCGGTGATGAACAAGGGACGCCAGCCCTGCGCAATGCGCTGATCCATGCCGAATTCGATCAGTTCATCGTCGCGCCAGCCGGGCGGGGCTGCATCGATCGCGAGGAAACGAAACGCAGCCGCCAGCAATAAAACGCCGACCATCAACCAGCATGAATTTCTGATTTTGGATTTTGGATTTTGGATTTGCGACTGGCTCATGGCGAAGTGACGGTAACCGAGCCGATGAGGACGTGATCGCCGACAACCGATCCGGCAGAATCATAAATCAGCAACCGCTGATCGGGCTGTTCGCGCGTGTAGGCGCCGACTTCGAGCGGATACACGCCGGGCTTCGCATCGGCCGGAATGACAAAACGATGCACCTGTGCGAAAGCATCGCCGGGCAACCAATAATATGATGGCACGTCGAGTGAATCCTGTTGGGCCAGCACCGGCTGATTGGCATCGCCGCTTAACGCGTGTGTGAACAACACCAGCTCACGATCAACCAACGCGTTGATTCGCCAGTAGGTGATCACTTCCACGGTCGCGCCGGGTTTCACCCGCGGGGTGCGAACCTCGTAGCCAATCAAAGCAAAGGCGTGATCGAAATCGAGGGTGAGAGTGGGTACGCTGCTCGATTTCAGCGCATCCGATAAGGCCGCCGTTGCATCAAAGCGATACACATCGAAACGCGGATTGAAATCGTCGGGCCGCAGCTCGATCGAATCGATCTTCTCGGCGTGGCGGTTGAATAGATCAACGAACAGTGGATCGATCGGCGCAATTGCCTCAACGACGACATTAACCGAATAATTGGGCAGTGTGGCAGCCGGCGATGGTGGAGTCGCAGCCACAGCCGGCGCAACTGGCGACAGCGAGTTAGTGAAGACACTCGTCGTGCCTGTCACGCCGCTGGCACATTGCACAGTCTGCGTCACCACACCGCATCCAGTACCCATCACGGTCTGCGGAAAAACCAGGCTGGCATGCGGCGCGCCATTCATATCGACGAACGATCCGGTAAACCAGCGCAGCGTCAAATCCTTGCGATGCAGCAGCATGTCCATCGAATACGGATCGTGGAAACGATTGGGATAGATCGATGAGACGGCCACGTCCGATTGGACTTGCCGATTCCGATCGAGATAGCCGGCGACTTCGCGCAATGTGGCGTTATAGGCCACCCGCACATCGTGCGCCTGCCCCCACGCATCGAAATAATCGTGATACGTGAAGACCGTGACCAGGATCGCCAGCAGCACCAACGGGATCGATCGCAGTGTATGCGAATCAATGACGCGATCAAAAAAGCGCACCGATTCGACCAAACCGATCGCGACAAACAAATACACCACCGGCTGCGCCGCGATCGAACGGAGATTGCTGGCAACCACGCCGGTCAACAAACTGGGCACGATACCGATCAACAGCCAGAAGATCGCCAGCGCGTATTCGATCTTGCGGAAGCGCCGAATGGCGACGAACAGCCCGATGTAGAACACGCTGGAGAGCGCCCAATTGAGGATCGGCTCGCCGGGGACGTTATACAACCACAACGTATCGCCGCCGAACGTGAACATGCCCAGGGCACTAAGCGCGTTGCGAAGTATATCGCCCGGATCGCCCGCCAACAATCGATCGATCGGGCCGCTTAACTGCACCAGACGCTGTTCGGTGCCGGGATTCGCCATCAGATAAGAGAACATCGGCCAGGCAACCGCCACACCCAAAGCCACCATCGCGATGATACCCGGCCAGTTCTCTTTCCACAACGATCGATGGAAGATCAGCAAGTAGAGCCACAACAGCACGAAAACGCCGGGCAAAACGCGAGCCGCCATGTAAGTATAAAACGCCAGGCCAATGAACAGGCCGGCGAGGGCGTAGTTTCCCCAGCGCGCCACCACGGGCGAGAGACTTGGTAGCAGCTGCCTTTTGTACGGGCGCAGTGCCTGCCACATGAAATAGATCACGATCGTGAACAGAACCGGTAGCAGGGCGGAGCGCAATGCTTGCCGGCTGGTGGAGATGGCCCAGAACGACACCGCCAGAAAGGCCGAAGTCGTGAGGGCGATGGGCACGTCAAACGCACGGCGAATCCAGAAATGGGCGACGACAATCAGCAGCAACCCGGCCAGCACCGAGGTCAATCGCAACGCGAGGAAGTTCTGGCCAAAGATCGGCATCAGCCAGGCGACGACGTAATCGTACAGCGGCTCGCGCCCGTAGCCGACGGTTTCGTAGATCGGGCGCGCGCCCTGCAGAATAGCGACTGCATCATGGCCGTGCCCCGCTTCGTCATGGGTAAAGCCTGGCGGAATTGAATCGAGTTGATACAAACGAAATGCGGCGGCCACGAGCAATATCAGCAGCAACGCCGCCGCTTCAGTGCGCCGCCCGGGCCACCGGGGAGTTGTCGGAGAGTCATTCATCTTAGGCGCGATCATACCAAAAAAAGCGGGAATCGCAAAGCGGGCTACGGGGTGCGCAATCAGGTCTCGATCGATTAAGCTCGGCCACTAAAAAAAGAACCCTGGTTTCTTCAAGAAACCAGGGTTCTGATTGACGCTTAATCGGACGACTAGAAGTCGCCGCCACCGCCACCGGGCGGCATCATGGGGGCCGGGTTCTTCTCCGGCACATCAGTGATCAGCGCATCGGTGGTCAGGATCATCGCCGCAATGCTGGCCGCGTTCTCGACGGCGCTGCGGGTGACCTTGGCCGGATCGATGATGCCGCTCTTCACCATGTCTTCAAAGTTACCGGTCAAAACATTGTAGCCGATGTTCTTGTTATCCTTCTCTTTCGACATGCGGCGGACGGTGTCGATGATGACCGCGCCATCTTGACCGGCGTTAGCCGCGATGCGGCGCATGGGTTCTTCCAGCGCGCGGCGCATGATGGTAATGCCCGTCTGAATGTCCGGCTCATCCGAGTTGACCTTCTTCAGCGCAGCGATCGCGTTGACCA
>JADGQE010000153.1 GCA_017882055.1 Thermoflexales bacterium | reverse complement strand
TCGATCTGGTTGGGCGGACCGGCCACGGCGAGTCTCGATCCCTGGTTAGACGTAGCTGCGCCATTCACTGAACGAAATTGGATCACGGAACTGGTTCGCTATTCGCAAGCACATAGTCTGCCAGTGGATTTTATTTCGTGGCATTACTATGATCCAATCCCAGCTGACTATATCTGGAGCATACGAAATCATCAACAATGGCTCGCGGGCCTTAGTCCGGCACCGCGTTTGTTGCTCACGGAATGGAACTGGTCTGCTGCGCCTGCACCTGAGCTGGATACTGAAGTCGCTGCTGCCTATGCCGCTGCAATGTTGACGACGCTGACCGATTCTTCATTGGATCAGGCTTTCTTCTTTGAACCGATCGATAGTTCCATTGCCTGGGAAGGCCGCTGGGGAATGATGCGCAAGGATGGTGTTACCAAGCCGATCTATGACACGTTTCGCTTGATGAGTGAGTTGATGGGTGAACGTCTTGCAGTTCAAAGCGATCATCCATATGTTGGAGCGTTAGCGGTTAGAGAAGGCGACCACGTCAATGTGCTTGTCTGGCATTATGGCGGTGAGCAAGCAGCTTTGCCAATCACATTGTCCGTGAGCGGATCACTTGCCGATAGTCAATCAGCTGCCAACTCTGCAGCAACAAGCGATAAATGGACCTACACCTTTGATCTGCCGATCAATAGCGTTCAATTGATAAGTCTGCCAGAAGGGAAAAGCAACCAGTGAGAAGCGCAAACTGATGATCAACCTTCGCGTGCCTTTAGAGTTGCGAGGTCTTTCTTGTCGCGCGATCAACGCAACACAAGCGGCAAATAGATTTTCTGAAGTGCACCGGGTGCCCAATATTCGTCTGCGCCCAAATCGGGCGGGTTGCGACGCGGCTCATTATCGATGTCAGACCATGGGCCGGTCGGTACGCCGGCGCCGATCGCCAGCGAAGCCGCTGTGAGGTGATAACCATCGACGTCAAAGGCCGGATCACCTTCGACCTGATTCTGGATGATGGCTGTCGTCGAATTGGCTTGTGAGAGGGTGATGGGCGTGGCATACCACAAGATGCCATTGATGGTCGCGGTGTTGCCCGTCGTGAGGCTGAGGCCGACACTGTGACTTACGAGGATGGTGTTGGTCAAAGATGCCGTGCTGGAATACGAGTATCCCCCGTTAGCGATGTAGGTGGAAACGAACACACCGATGCCGCTGCTACTACCATTGCGAGCCACTGTATTGAAAAGCAACTGCGGTGCTCCTCCGGCAATATAAATTCCATTGGCTTGATTATCCGCGATCACATTGTTGATCAACGTCGCTTGACTGCGTATGAGGTCAATGCCGTCGCCCAGGTTGCCCGTGATGAGGTTGCTGCTCAGTGTTGAAGTATCGATGGCTGTGTATAATCCGGCGCCGCTGCCAAAGACAGCCGCGTTTCCAACGATAAGGTTCCCGTTCAGGGTTGCTGCGTTTCCACTGAGATAGAGGCCGCCACCGCTCAAGCGGGCTGTGTTGCTCTGGATGGTGTTGCCGCTCAGCGTGACGTTGCCCGCCAGGTAAGCTCCGCCGCCTCCGTGCGTAAATTTGTAGTCTGTGCCGTTCGATGCGTTGCCTTGAATGAGATTGCCGATTAACACAGCGTCAGTCGTGCGGGCCAGATAGAGTCCGCCGCCGTCGCCATAACTTGAGGTGTTGCTGAAGATCGTATTGGCACGTAATGTGGCGCTGCTCGACTCTATGATCAACCCACCGCCGCTGTACCCCGCAGTGTTATCGTGAATGGTGTTGGCGATCAGCGTGGCCTGGCTGCTCGAAAAAGAGAGGCCGCCGCCGCTGGTGGCCACGTTGTGATCGATTTGACAATCGCTGAGGATGACGGTGGCGGCGATGCTCAAAAGTCCACCGCCGCTTCCAATGGTTGTTAGTGTGTTTCCAGCGCCCTGCGTGAATCGCAACCCCTCTAACGTCGCGGTGATGTTGCCTGCGACGTAGATCACCCGTCCCTGGCCCTGTGCGTCGAGGATGGTTGGATTGTTGGCAGTGTCCGGCGTGATCCAATTCGTGGTTGTGTAGCCGCCGCGCAGGGTGAGGGTCTTGCTGAGATAGACTACCTGTGTGAAGACATCCGTGGTTGTCAGCACGACGCGAGATCGCACATGAACGTCGGTGTACACGCCAGTTGCAATGCGGATTTCATCACCCGGATTGGCCGCATCGACAGCAGCTTGCACGTTTGCGAAGCAGGGACTCGCTCCCTCGCAGGTTCCATCCGGTGCAACGTATAGCACCGCTGGATCAGCCTGGACAGGCGAAGCTAATTGGGCTAGAACGAGCAGCCAAACCAGCGCGACGAGCAATCCGCCTAGAATGGTACCTGTAAGCAAAATAAATTTGTCCTTCATGGCTTACTCCTGATCTGACAGTCCGCTCTGCTGTAATGATACTCTGTTCCTGCTGCTTTGCCAGTGATGGAACTTTTTGCGGGGAACAGCGTCCTTATATACACACGGGCAATAAGCCCAATAAACGGAGGCAAATCATGTTTAGTCGGAAGACACTTTACAGCGGGTTGTTGATTTTGGTAGCGATGGCTTTTGCGGCTGGTTGTACAGCGGCCGCTGCACCCACAGTCGCTTTGGGAGGTGGTGGACCTGGATCGGCTGCTGCCCAGCCCAACGGTATCACTGCGCAAGTCGGCACGGCGACCGATCGGGGCATCACGGTGGTTGGGGTTGGCACGGCCAACGGCACACCGGATGTGGCACATATTACGGTCGGAATTGAAACACAGGGTACTTCGGTTCAGCAGGCCGTTGACGACAACAAAACGAAGATGACGGCTTTATTGTCTGCACTCAAGGCACTGAATATTGCGGATAAGGATATTCAAACGACCAACTATAGCGTGTACTCGCAGAACGACTCTGTCCCAAGTCCAGCCGGTAAAGGCGACAATGGACCACTGACTTATCACGTCAGCAATCAAGTCGATGTCACGGTGCGGGACGTGAGCAAACTCGGTGATGTGCTTGACAAAGTTGTTGCGGCCGGCGCCAATAACATTTACGGCGTCAACTTCAGCGTCGATGATTCGAGCAAACTGCAAGCCGATGCACGCACGAAAGCATTCGCCGATGCAAAGGCGCGGGCGCAGAGCCTGGCTCAGTTGGCGGGCGTTAGCCTGGGCGATGTCGTGAGTGTCAGTGAATTTGGCAGTGGCTCAAGTCCCATCATGGATATGAAATCCGCGGCGGTGGGTCTGGGCGGTGGCGGCGCGCCGATTCAGCCCGGCGACCTTGCAATGAGCATGAACGTGCAGGTAACGTTTGCGATTAAGTAATCGCTGTGAAACCAATAACCGATCGGAGTGGGATATGCCCTGCCCGATCGGTTGTTGGTCATTCAAAGAAATAGGAGAAAGATGTTTACACGTAAAATGTTTTACCCGGGGTTATTCATCGTCGCGTTGATCGTGAGTAGTTGCGCCACTCCTGCAGCTCCGTCGCCAAGCCCGGTAGCCAGTTTGAATCCTGCGACAGCCACTGTAACCTCTATCCTCGCGACGCCGTCTATGCTCCCACCTGTGCCCTCATCTCCACTGCCGAGCTCAGCCTCTGCGGTGACTTTGACTGAGGTGATTCAATTCACGCCGGCAATTCCGACCGGGCCGGCGCAATCTGGTCGCTGCTGGACGAATTCACTGGCGGTGATTCGAGACGGCGCGTGGCGCTGTATGATGGACAATGATATTGCCGATCCGTGCTTCGCTGTGGGCGAAAAGCCAACCATGGTCTGTGGGGCCGATCCAGCCGCCAACAAAGCCGGCTTCATTGTCAATCTGACAGAGCCGTTGCCTAAGTCGGATATTCCCGCGCAGGCCAGGCAGGCTTATCAAGGCTGGTTGATTCGTTTGGCGGATGGCACGCTCTGCGGGTTTGCGACCGGTGCAACGACCGGCGTGAACGGCGAACGAGCCAACTATTTGTGTACCGATCAATCGGTGATTTTGGGTGATTTGAAACCGGGTCAAGTGTGGACAGCGCAGAAAGCAGTGGTTTCCATAGGGGCAAATGGTCCACAGTTGGATAAGGGTCCGGAGACGGTCGTAATTCGTACGGTGTGGCAGTAAACGAGCCTGGTAAGGGGTGACTCAGCGAGTCACCCCTTAATTTCACTTCAACAAATCACGGACGACTTCATTGATGAGTTTTCCATCAACCTTGCCTTTAAGTCCGGGCATCAGCCGCTTCATCACTTCCCCCGTAGCCTGCGGCCCGCTTGCACCAACTTCGGCGATGACTTTTTGCGCAGCGGCGACCACTTCCTCACGGCTCATTTGCGCGGGCAGATAACGCACCGCGAGTTCCAACTGCGCTTTGGCCTCTTCAAGTAGATCGGGTCGAGTGGCTGTTTCCAGTTCGGCAATCGTATCGCGGCGGCGTTTGACTTCGGTGAATAGCACCGCTTGCATTTCGGCGTCGGTGAGTGGCGTGAGCTTGTCGATCTCGGCTAACTCTTTGTCTCTTTTCGCCTCATCGATTGCCGGGTTGCCATCGGCGTCCACTTCGCCCGGCTTTGCCCATAAATGGGAGCGCTCTTTGAGCAGTTTTTGCCTTTTCACAAGTTCGACGTTCTTCAATTCAGCCAGGGTCAGGCGGATGACATTTTTGCGCCGCTCATCTTTGCTGAACATGGCGGTTTTGAGGTCGGCTTGAAGTTGATCTTTGAGAGACATGGGTTACCTGATTTCTGATTTGTGATTGGCGAAGCAGGGCAAACAAAAACGCGCACCGAAGTGCGCGTTAGTTTGTACGACTACATGTTGCTGGTGCGCAGGAACTTCAACGTCTGCCGGCGGCTCTTGCGAACCTTGGCGGCTTTCTTGCGCTTGCGAATGATGCTGGGTTTCTCAAAGAAACGCCGGCGGCGCACTTCGCTCAGAATGCGATCACCCTGAACGACTTTGTTGAATCGTTTAAGTGCGGATTCAAACGATTCATTATCATCAACGACGATGCGTGCCAAGAAAAATCACCCCTCTCCGTATAAGCACTCTACAGGGGCGATTATAACCGGGCTGAGAAGGGTTGTCAACTCGCCTGAAAAGCCAGCCGCGCCAGCGTGCCGAAAAACTCGTCGACCCCGGCCGCCGTCACGGCGCTGGTTTCAACGTAAGGAAAGCCTTTGAGGCGTGCCCAGGCGGCCACCTGCGCGTGCGGCACGACGCGGTGCAGATCGATCTTGTTGCCCACCAGCATGAAGCGAGCCTTGGGCACCACCCGTTGAATCTCGGCCTGCCAGCGCGGTACGTTGTTCATCGAGATCAGATCGGTTACGTCGTAGACCAGCGCCACGGCTTGCGCCCCACGATAAAACGAATCGCGGAACGATCCGAAGCGATCCTGTCCGGCGATATCCCAGATCGAGAGCTTCACCGACCGATCGTCCAGCTTCACGATCGCAGTTTGAAAGTCCACGCCGATCGTCATCACCCGCGATTCCTGGAACATGCCGGCGCTATGGCGGCGAATCAAGCTGGTCTTGCCGACGCGCCCATCACCGGCGACGACGACTTTGACGATCGGGATGGAACGTGAGTCGGTAATTCTGCGCTGATCAGGTGACATACTTCGCTTCGATCAATGCTCAAGTTTGCGGGCCGCCACATCGATTCGATCGAGCGCTTTGTTGAGATTCTCGATCGACGTGGCGTAGGACAAACGCAGAAAGCCTTCGCCGTACAGGCCAAAAGCGGTGCCGGCCAGGGTTGCCACACTGGCGTCGGCCAGCAGATAGTCGGCCAGGTCTTTGGCTTTGCGGCCCGTACCGGCGATATTGGGAAAAGCGTAGAACGCGCCTTTGGGCAGCAAGCATTTGAAACCGGGAATTTGATTCAAGCCGTTGACGATGAGATCGCGCCGCTCCTTGAATTTGGCCACCATTTGATCGACCGCGTCCTGGGGCGCGGTCAAGGCTTTGACCCCTGCAATCTGGGTCGCGGTCGCGGTGCACGAAGTCGAGTTGGTGATCAGCCGGCTGACCGCCTGCGCCAGATCGACCGGCATCACGCCGTAGCCCAAACGCCAGCCCGTCATCGCGTAGGTCTTAGAGAAGCCGTCGAGGATAATGGTGCGTTCGAGCATGCCGGGCAAGCTGGCGATGCTGCAAAACTCGCCATCGTAAACAATGCGGCTGTAGATCTCGTCCGATAACACAATCAGATCGTGGCTGATGACCAGCTGCGCGATCGCTTCCAGGTCCGATCGGGTGAGCACGCCGCCGGTCGGGTTGGCGGGCGAGTTCAATATCAACAGCCGCGTGCACGGGGTGATCAGCTTTTCCAGATCGTTGATATCGAAGGCGAAGTCGCGCTCCATCTTCAACGGGATCGGTACGGCGTGTGCGCCCACGAAGTTGATCATGCTTTCATAGATCGGAAAGCCGGGGTTGGGATAGATCACTTCGTCGCCACGGTTGATCAAGGCCATGATCGAAAAGAAGATGATGGGCTTGCCGCCGGGCACGACGACGACGTTGTCCGGCGATACGTCGAGGTTACGCGTGCGATTGATATAGCGCGCAATCGCCTGGCGCAGTTCGGCGATGCCCGACGACGGCGTATAGTGGGTGGCATGCTGGTTCAAGGCGTGGACGGCTTCATCGATGATGTGCTGCGGCGTGTCAAAGTCCGGCTCGCCGATTTCCAGATGAACGATGTTGCGGCCCAGGGCTTCGAGCGATCTGGCACGGGCCAGCACCTCAAAGGCAGTTTCGGTGCCGAGCCGGCTCATGCGTGATGCAAGTTTCATGTGATTGTCATCTCTCCCCGCTTTCGTATTCCATCGAAAAATTATTGTACCATGATCAATGATCAATGCACAATGATTAATGCAGAATCAGAACGCGCTGTCCGGAATACACGCCGACGAGTTGACCAGTTGCCGTATTGACCAATTACCCATTTTCACCTATGATTCCGCCGGGGGACGCATGACTGCTGTAGCCGATCAGCCCAATTCACCGATCGATCTTGCGCCGTATGCCGGCCGCTGGATCGCCCTGGTGCGCGAGCACATCGCCGGTGTCGGTTGCACCGCGGCTGAAGCGCTGGCCCTGTCGAAGGCGGCTCGGCCGAAGGAAGAGCCGATCGTTGTGTTTGTGCCGGAAGACTATGCTGACACGGCGACCGGGTGACAAGGTGACACGGTGAAATTGACTAACGAACTTTACTCGCCATTGATCGAGACCGTGCGCCAAATCTGCGTTGAGCGCGGTGTGCGTGCATGGCTGGTTGGCGGCGCAGTCCGTGATGGGCTGCTGGGTCGAGTGGTTCACGACTGGGACCTCGCCGTCGAACGGGACGCGATTCCCCTGGCCCGCTCCGTAGCCAACCGGCTCGACGCCGATGTGTACGTCCTCGATGCCGAACATGATACGGCGCGGGTCATCCTGGCCGATACCACGATCGATTTTGCCCGGCTGCGCGGCGATAACCTCGCGGGCGATCTGGCGGCGCGCGATTTCACGATCAATGCGATGGCGATCGATCTCGATCGGCCCGCTGACGTGATCGATCTATTCCACGGTGCGGACGACCTGGACGAGGGTATCATTCGGGCGATTGGCGAAGACTCGTTGACTTCTGATCCGATTCGCCTGTTGCGGGCGGTGCGTCAATCTGTTGCGTTCGCGTTTGAGATCGATCCGCAGACGGCCAGCTGGATCAAAGATCATGCTGCGCTGATTGCCGGGACTTCGGTTGAGCGAATCCGCGACGAGTTGATCAAGATGCTGATCGAGCCGGGCGCGTACGATACGCTGTGGCTGCTCGATGCGTTCGATCTGCTGCCGCACGTTTTGCCGGAAGTGACGGCGTTGAAAGGCGTTCATCAGTCGCTGCCGCATCACTGGGATGTGTTTGAGCATACGGGTCGCGTCCTCGACTCGCTGGAATTGATCTGCACTCGCTGGCTGGGCATCGAGCAAGCGGATGAAGGCGCGGCCATGCTGCCGATCCTGCCGATGTTCGTCTGGGATAGTCTGATCTTCACGCTCGGCGCGTTTGCCGATAATTTGCGCACGCACTTAAAGGCCTATGCGATTAGCGAAGATCGATCGCGTATGAATCTACTGAAGTGGGCGGCACTGCTGCATGACGTTGGCAAACCGGCCACGCGCACGGTCGAGGATAGCGGGCGCACTCGTTTCTTGAGGCACGAAGAGATTGGCGCGGAATTGGCGGCTGATCGATTGCGCGCCTTGAAGTTCAGCAGTGACGAGATCGATCGCGTCATCGGCATCATTCGCGGCCACATGCGGCCGCATCATCTGGCCGAAGCACTGCTCACCCGCCGTGCAATCTATCGTTTCTTCCGCGACTCCAAAGACTATGGCGTCGATATTTTATTACTGTCGTTGGCCGATCATCTGGCCACGCACGGCCCTGATCTCGATCAGGCGCGTTGGGTGGCGCGGTTGGGCTTGATGAGCGAGATGCTGTCGGCTTACTTCGAGCGGCGCGAGGAGATCGTCGCGCCGCCGCCGCTGGTCACGGGTGATGATGTGATGGCCGCGTTGAATCTTCAACCCGGCAAACAGGTCGGCGTGATACTCGATGCAATCCGTGAAGCGCAGGCGGCGGGCGAAGTGGCGACAAAGGAAGAGGCGCTGGAACTAGCGAAACAAGTGATAAGTGAAACGTGATGCGTGTTGCGTAATGCGTATGAGTCTCTTACGCACCATGCACCACGCACTACGTAATCCGACTTTGTATTTGTTTACCGCGTTTCCTGGAATGTCATTCTGAGATGTCCATCCCTCAAGCGTGATGCGTGAGGGCAGAAACTTGTAGGCGCCGATCGCGCTATA
>JADGQE010000152.1 GCA_017882055.1 Thermoflexales bacterium | reverse complement strand
AATGGGCAGGCGACTCGAAGTCGCGCCCGCCTGGCGCGCCAGGCCATACCCAACGCTCCGCTGGAGCGTTGGTGGCCCGCCAGGTGCCACCGCATTGCGGTGGGCATGGCGTCTTGAGCCGTTGGCTGAGCGTCCACCTACGTGGACGGGGCTTCGTCGGCGTAGGCCGACGGTCGGCGGTAGGCCCTTCAGGCGCGACACCTGCACTGCAACCGCACGCGGTTTGGTGCGGTGCATGTGTTTGCCCATGTCCCACTCGCCACAGGCGAGTGGGTGGGCCGCTAGGCGCAATCGCCAGATGCCAAAATGAGAATTGCTGGGACTATGGCTGCTGCAAGACCGATAACAAATATTCGTCGCTGACGACGCGGCTAGCCTGAATCGTGCGGCGTTTACGCAGCATCCTGGGTAGCCCGATGAAGCCCGCCAGCATGCCGCGCATTCTGGCTCTGGCGGCCACACCGCGCCAGGCTCGCAGGGCCTCGATAAACAGCGACCCCTGCTTGCGGATGATCAAACCTCGATAGCGTTTCCATAGTGACGACGGGTAGTCTTTGGCGATCAAGTAGATAAAGTTGCGGCCATCGTAGAAGGACGCTGTCGATCCACCGCCGGTGGCGCTGAGTTTGTGATAGACGACGGCGCTCGGCGCATACACGCACTTCCAGCCGGCCAGTTGTGCGCGCCATGCCAGATCGACGTCTTCGCATGAGAAGAAAAAATCCTCGTCGAGCAAGCCAATTTGATCCAACGCCGATCGGCGATAAGCGGCGGTGCCGCCGCACGCGCTGAAAACGTATTCTTCGCGATCGTATTGACCTCGATCGACTTCCCACACGCCGCGATTGCCCGGTAGGCCGTCGAGCCGATACGTGTCGCCGGCGGTGTGAAACGTGTCGCGCCGATCGAACAGCTTCATCTTGGAGGCGACGAGTCCGGCTTCGGGGTGCCGCTCGAAGGCGGCGACGATCGATTCAAGCCAGTGCGGGTCCGCTTCGGTGTCGTTGTTGAGCAAGACGATAATCGATCCGCGCGCGGCCCTGATGCCTGCATTCGATCCGCCCGCGAAGCCGCGATTTTCCTGCAGGGCGATTACCTTCACTTCGGCATAATCCCGCGCCATCAACCCCAACGACTCATCGTGCGAATGGTTATCGACGAGGATGATCTCGAAGTCGCTGACGGTTTGTGCGCGCAGTGAGTTGAGGCATACCGGCAAGTGCCGCGCGCCGTTCCAGTTGACAAGAACAATGGAGGTTAGAGGTTGGACGCTTTGCGTAGAGGTTGGAGGTTTCGCGTGGAGACCAGGCGTTCTTCCAACTTCCAATTTCCAATTTCCAATTTCTAGATCAGAATTGTTCATGCGCAAGGTAATCGGCTAATGCTTCCTGCCACGGCCGCAGCGTGATGCCGAGCTGTGCACCGCAGAAATTGCGGAGCGGGGCGTAACGCGGCGGTGTCGATGGGCGCGGATAGTCTTTGAGGGTGATCGGCTCAATCGGAATGTGGCTGCGTCCGCTTAACGCCAGAATTTTCTGCGCGAACTCGAAACGCGAACAAGCCCCTTCGTTGGTAAAGTGATAAATGCCGTAAGCGCCCGTCATCATCAGCTGCTCGATGGCGATGACTAAATCTTCCGTGTAAGTGGGGGAACTTACCTCGTCGGTGACAACGCGCAGCTGACCATCGGTATCGGCGCGAGTGATCATCTTCCTGACGAAGTTGTTGCCACCCAATCCATAGAGCCAGGCGATGCGTACAATGTAGAAGCGATTGATTAGATCACGCACAAAGTTCTCAGCGGCCAATTTTGATTTAGCATACGGATTGATCGGGTTGGTAGCATCGAATTCCAGATAAGGCTCGGTCTGGGTGCCATCGAATACTTCGTTGGTGCTGATCAGCAACAGTGCCGCGCCGATCGCTTCGGCGGCGACGGCGACATTGCGCGTGCCAAGCGCATTGATGCGATAAGCCAGGTCGGGGTTGAGAGCCGCGCCATCGACATCCGTCATCGCTGCAGCGTGAATGATCAGGTCGGGCCTGAAGGACAGAAGGCTCGATCGGGTTGCGGCCAGATCGGTCAAATCCACTTCGGGTAGATCTGCGCCAAATAAAACGTGATGGCTTAGTCGTCGCATGAGGGTGCGGCCCAGTTGGCCTTTTGCACCAGTGATATAGATTCGCACCTTGTCGCTGCCTGTGGTGATTTGTGGATAGATGGCGTGATTATACCAGAGAGGAAAAATGGCCGGTGGCGAGCAATCCAAAATCAGATAGATATGCTACAATAGGCTTATGCGCTTCGATGTATTCACTTTGTTCCCTGCCATCTTCGACAGCCCGTTGAAGGAGAGCATTCTCAAGCGCGCCATCGACGCCGGGCTGCTGGAAGTTTATCTGCACAACATTCGCGACTATACCACCGACAAACACCACATCACCGATGATTATCCCTATGGCGGGGGCGGGGGCATGGTGATGAAGCCCGAGCCGGTTTTCGCGGCAGTGGAGTCTGTGTTGGGAATCAGGGATCGGGGATCGGAGATTGGGGATCGGGAATCAGCAATCAGCAATCAGCAATCAGCAATCCCGATCATCCTGCTCACTCCGCAGGGCCGGCCGTTTAATCAATCGGTGGCGTGGGAATTGTCGAAGTTCGATCGGGTCGCCCTGATCTGTGGCCGGTATGAAGGCTTCGACGAGCGCATCCGCGAGCAGTTGGTGACGGATGAGATCTCAATCGGCGACTACGTGTTGACGGGCGGCGAGTTGGCTGCGCTGGTGATTCTGGATGCCGTTATCCGGCTTAAGCCGGGCGTGCTGGGCGACCCGGGCGGCCCGCTTGACGACTCTCATTCGACCGGTTTACTGGAATACCCGCACTACACGCGCCCGCCCGAATTTCGTGGCTGGAAAGTGCCGGAGGTGCTGTTGTCGGGTAATCATGCCAAGATCGAACGCTGGCGGCGCGAACAATCGCTCTGGCGGACGTTAGCCCGGCGGCCCGATCTGCTCCAACAGGCCGAACTGTCTGATTTGGATCGGGCGTTTCTAGCCCGTCTTGAAGGCGACCGACTTGACAGTTGAAAGTGTGATGTTTGCGTTTTTAATGAATCTCGGTATAATACCGCGGCTTCAAACAAATTTTAGGTTCAATTTCAATCCCTCTTGAACCTTTCAGTCGAGGTCTAAGTATTGATACTATGACACCGGCGCCAGTCGATAGTCTTTTAATTGAATCCCTGTGTGATGGGGACTTAAACGCTTTGGGCATCTTGTACGATAAGTACCGGTTGCAGGTATTTCGGACTGCCCTGGCTATCACCCATGACCGCCAGGCTGCCGAAGATATTCTGCAAGAGTGCTTTTTGAGAGTCAATACCTACGCCCGTCGCATCGACCGAACTCTCCCCTTAGAACCGTGGTTATATCGAGTGACAGTCAACCTGGCGTATACCTGGGTGACTCGCCGATCACGCTGGCTGACTTCGCTGGAAGATATCATCGATCGGTTGGTGGCTCCGGCCCGTACGATGTCGGAACACCACGCCGAACGGGCCGAACTACAAGCGATCATTCAACAGTCGATCGATTCGTTGCCACCTACGCAGCGGATGACGGTTATTCTATATTACTTGAATGATTTGAGCCTCAAGGAAATCGCTTACATTTTGGATTGCCCGGTTGGCACCGTGAAGTCACGGCTGTATTATGGGCGCGAGCAACTCAAGGCACGCCTGGAAGCGTACCGAAGCACGCCGCGGCTGAAGCCGGCGGCGCAGCGCGGTTGATTGGCGCCTTTAGGATTTTTATTACAATTATGACACCAGGACACACTGTGGATAATCTTGTTCGTATGGGACTGCGCGAAGAGGTCGGTGACCAGGAGCCGTCTCCGGGCACCCGCGATGCTTTGCTGGCTGCGGCGGCTCGCAATAAATCTAGCCGATCGGCGCTTGGCCCGGAGATGCCGGCTTTGGCACGCGGCTTGTGTGAAGCGAATGCCGAAGAACATCAGGAAATGGAATCGCATGGGCCAAAACTGGCGGCGCGTCTGGGCGATAGCCAATGGCTGCTCATGATCGCACCGCTGTATGCCATTCGTTAGTGCGGGCTTCGCGGTTACACTGATCGGACGACGTACTGGCTGACGGGCTTATGACGAATTTAATAAATCGAATGGGAGGTCGCTCCTCGTATGCAACAACAACCGCTGCTGGAAGTTAAGAACCTGGCGACGCGTTTCAAGATCACCGGCGCGTATGTCCATGCCGTCAACGGCATTTCTTATACCCTGAATGAAGGTGATTCGCTGGGCGTCGTCGGCGAGAGCGGTTGCGGCAAGAGCGTCGGCGTCATGTCGGTGATGCGCCTGATCCCGATGCCGCCGGGTGAGATCTACCAGGGCGAGGTGATCTACAGCGGGCGTGACCTCTTGAAATTGTCGCTGGATGAGATGCGCCAGATTCGAGGCAAAGAAATCGCCATGATCTTCCAGGATCCGATGACGTCGCTGAACCCCGTCATGACGATTGGCAGGCAGATCACCGAGATGCTGGAACTGCACATGGCGATGGACAAGAAGCAAGCCCGCGCCCGCGCGGCCGAACTGTTGACCATGGTCGGCGTTGCTCGCGCGGCCGATCGACTTGACGATTATCCCCATCAATTTTCCGGCGGGATGCGCCAGCGTGTGATGATCGCGATGGCGCTGTCTTGCGCTCCGCAGCTTTTGATTGCAGACGAGCCGACCACGGCGCTCGATGTGACCATTCAAGCCCAGATCGTCGACTTAGTGAAGAAGCTGCGGGATGAATTGGGCATGGCCATTATCTGGATCACGCACGACCTCGGCGTGGTAGCCCGGCTGGTCAAAAATGTGATCGTCATGTATGCCGGTTATATCATTGAGCAATCGGGCGTCGAGGATTTGTATTCCAATCCGTCTCACCCGTACACGCTGGGGTTGCTGGGATCGCTGCCCCGCGTGGACGAAGTCGAACGCACCCGTCTGGTTTCAATCGAGGGCGCGCCGCCGGATCTGGTGGATGTGCCGCAGGGCTGCCCCTTTGCCCCCCGCTGCACTTACGTGATCGATCGCTGCCGTGAAGAGAATCCGCCGTTGATGCCGGTTGGCCCGGCCCATCAAGCGGCTTGTTGGGTAGACGTGAAGACGAGGAGGCCGCGTTAATGATGGCTATCGCCCAAACCCACGACACAGATTTGCTGGTCGTGCGTAATCTCAAAAAGTATTTCCCGATCCGGCGCGGCGTGTTCCAGCGCAAGGTCGGTGATGTAAAAGCCGTCGACGGGGTGAGTTTCAGCATCAAGCGCGGTGAAACGATGGGCCTGGTGGGCGAAAGCGGCTGCGGCAAATCGACGACGGGCAAAGCGATTCTACAACTCGATCGGCCCACCGCCGGTGAGGTCTTCTTTGATGGCGAAGACCTGGTGAAGGTCAAAGGCGAAAAACTGCGTTTGATGCGGCGCAAGATGCAGATCATTTTCCAGGATCCCTTTGCCTCCCTTAACCCGCGCATGACGGTGGGCGAGATTGTCGGTGAGCCGCTTGAAGTTCACGGTGCGGCCAGGGGTAAAGAGAAAGAAGCGCGAGTCAAAGAGTTACTCCAGCTGGTCGGCCTCAATCCGTCGTTTGTGACTCGTTTCCCGCACGAATTCTCGGGTGGTCAGCGGCAGCGCATCGGCATTGCGCGTGCGGTAGCCCTGAATCCCTCTTTTATTGTCTGTGATGAACCGATTGCAGCGCTTGACGTTTCCATTCAGGCGCAGGTGGTTAATCTGCTCGAAGAACTCCAGCATAAGTTCGGGTTGACCTATCTGTTTATCGCTCACGACCTGTCGATGGTGCGCCACATCAGCGATCGAGTCGCGGTCATGTACCTGGGCCGCATTGTCGAGATCGCCGATTGGCGGATGATCTACGAGGACCCCAAGCATCCGTATACCCAGGCGCTGCTTTCGGCCATTCCCATTCCTGATCCGGTGATCGAAGCGAAGCGCCGCCGCATCATTCTGGAAGGCGATGTGCCGAGTGCCGCCAACCCGCCCGTCGGCTGCAACTTCAATACGCGCTGTCCGGTGCGGCAGGAGCGCTGTTTCCATGATGATCCCGAGCTGCGTGAAATTGTGCCGGGCCACTGGGTCGCGTGTCACTTTGCAACCTAGATTGATTTCCGCCCCGATGAGAGAACGGCGCTGGTCGTTTTCTCAGCGTAAGTTTAAGGACGAGGAGATCGCGCCTGGCGGCCCACCGGCTTCCAGTGAAAGCCGGGTATGGGCAAGTCGCATGTCAGGTGGTCGGGGCTGCGTCACTGAATCGCCGAGATTCATCTCGGCGTGGAGAAGAAGAAAGGAGGTGATGGCGCACAGTATCCTTCATATTTGAGAAGTCGCCGGAGTTTGCTCCGGTCCGTCCGAGATGAGTTTCAACTGTTCAATACACAATATTTTAGGAGGAGAAACATGTTTCGCAACAAGCATATGTTGTTAGTGGTAAGTCTACTGGCCGTGTTCAGCATGATTGTCTCAGCGTGCGCTCCGGCCGCTACGCCCACCCAGGCTCCAGTGGTTCAGCCGACTGCAGTGCCGGCCGCGACTAAAGCCCCTGCCGCCGCGACCGCGGCCCCTGCCGCGACTAAGGCCCCTGCCGCCGCGACTGCAGTCCCGACTCCCGTTCCCGCGACCGCAGTTCCTGCGGGCGCGACGTCGAAGGATCCGAAGACCTACACCTCGTTGACGTTTGGAGATCCGGAAACTCTTGACCCGAGCATTGACTATGAAACCGCGGGTTCCGCGATGTTACTGAATATCTACGAAGGTCTGGTCACCTTCGATGGCGCGGATCCGGTGAAAGTCAAGCCGCAACTGGCGAAAGAAATTCCGCAGCCTACAGACACCAAGGCTGGCGGTGTGCAGTACGTGTGGCATATCGTCGACGGTGTGAAGTTCCATAACGGCGATCCGATGACGGCCGGCGACGTGGCCTTCTCGTTCTGGCGCACGATGCTCGTCGGCGACAACGCCGTGTCCCCGGCCTTCCTGGATCTGGAAGCATTCTTCCTGAACTCGGAGACAAAGGCGCCCGTGGATGACCCGACCGAACTCGTCGATCCGAGTGGCAAGCTAATCAGCACTCCAGATGACCTCAAGAAGGCCCCGGCCGCGAAACTGGAAGCGGCTTGCCAGAAGGTCAAAGATGCCGTGACGTTCGATGCTACCGGCACTGTGACGATGACCATGGACCACAAGTGGGGTCCGCTCATGGTCACCCTGGCGGGTGGCGGCTGGGCTTACGTGCAGGATCAAAAGTGGGTTGCCGCTCAGGGCGATTGGGATGGCGACTGCAAGACCTGGCAGAATTTCTACAGCATTCCGTCCGAGTCAGGCAAGCTGCGCGACAAGACCAATGGCACCGGCCCGTACATGCTCGATCACTGGACACCCGGCGAAGAGATCGTTCTAACGGCCAACCCGGACTACCGCAAGGGCCCGGCCAAGATCACTCGTTACGTGACCAAGATCGTGAATGAGTTTGGAACACGCTTCGCTTCTTTGCAAGCGGGTGATGCCGATTTGATTGCTCTCGGTTCCACTGCCGATCGACCGCAGATGGACACGCTGGTCAAGAACGAATGCGATCTCGCCACGGGTAAGTGCGTGCCGTATAAAGACAAGGACGGCAAAGAAAACCCGAACGGCATCTTGAACCGCTACTTGAATTTCCCGTCGGTGAACCGCACCGATATCTCGATGAACTACAAAGTTGCGGAGGGCAGCCAGTTCATTGGCAGCGCCGCGCTGGACGGTGCCGGCGTTCCGGCCGACTTCTTCAGCGACATCAACATCCGCAAGGCCTTCGCGTACTGCTTCGATGTCGATACCTACGTCAAGGACGTGTTCCTGGGCGAAGCAGTGCCGTCGCTGGCGCTAACGCTGCCCGGCCAACCGGGCTACGATGGCACGCCGCGCTACACGTATGATCTGCAGAAGTGCGCAGATTCGTTCAAAGCTTCGACGCTGAAGGATAAAGATGGCAAGGGTGTCTGGGATGTGGGCTTCTATCTGCAGTTTGCCTACAACACCGGAAACACTGCCCGTCAATCGATTGCCCAGATTTTGGCGGCCGGCCTGGCACAGGTTAACAGCAAATTCCTGATGGTGCCCGTGGCGATTCCATGGCCGACTTTCCTGCGTGCTCAGACTGCTAAGACGTTGACCATCAGCACTGCCGGCTGGCAGGAAGACATCCACGACCCACAGAACTGGTATGTTCCATACCTGTTGGGCACGTATGCTTCCCGCGCCAGTGTGCCTGCGGAGCAGAAGACCAAGTATAGCGATCTGATCTCCAAGGGCGTGTTTGAGACCGATCAGGCCAAGCGTGCAGATATCTATAAGCAGCTGAACCAGATGGTCTATGACGATGTGACGTTCATCATCGGCGCGCAGGGTCAAGGCCACCGCTACCAACCGCTGTATGAAAACGGCTGGTGGGGGGGCATCAACCAGAACCCGATGATCTGGGGGCAAGGCCCGTACATCTACGAACTGTCCAAGAACTAGGTTTACGACGCCTGATCTTGGATCAGCAAATTAAGTTGGCAGGGGTCGGGCAACCGGCCCCTGCCTGCTCGATCGAGCAACCATTGCCCAGTGGCCGGGCCGTAAACCGATGGCTTGTGGATCGGCCAGTGTGCAGTGAATTTGAACCAGCGTGCTGTCTCAACGGTAAATAAAGATAACGGCTCAACCTCTGGCACTGCCAGGACGCATTGTCACACCCGTGAAGCGTGACGGCGGAGCAGTTACCAATAAAGCAATTGGCGAGGGTGAGTAGGAGAAAA
>JADGQE010000151.1 GCA_017882055.1 Thermoflexales bacterium | reverse complement strand
TCGAGCCGAATAGCGGCGGCGAAACGGTCTTGCCCGTTACGGCCACACGGATCGGCGTGAAGAACGGACCGGGTTTCAGGCCAGATTCTTCCGCGAGTTTCCGCATGGCTTCTTCCATGGGCTGCGGCTCAAATGGCTCGAAGGTCCGCAAGAGTTCGGCGGTGCGTTTGAGAATGTCCCGCGTCTGTTCCTGCGTCAGACCTTTGCCGACCAGCTGCCGGGGATCGGGCGAGACGCTCCCGGCAAACAGAAAATCGGTTGCTTCGACCGCGTCTCTCAGCGTCGTGATGCGCTCGCGGATGTCGGGCGTGATCTTCATCAGGCGATCGATGTCGACTTCAACCCTGGCTTCGATCAGGAACGGATAGATTCGTTCGGCCAGATCTTCGGCCGGCAAAGCGTGGATGTATTGCTCATTCATCCAGTCCAGTTTTTCGTATGGAAAAGCCGCCGGCGCAGGATTGACGTGCTCGAGACTGAAGAGCTTGATCAATTCATCCAGCGAGAAGATCTCCTGCTCGATACCGGAACCGGGCGCCCAGCCGACAAAGGCCAGGAAGTTGCGCAGCGCCTCCGGCAAGTAACCTTCGTCGCGGAATTCCGATACAAAGATCGAGTCGGCCGAAGTGGCAGCTTTGCGCTTGCTCATCTTGCCTTTGCCGGACGGATTCAAAATCACCGGCAGGTGCGCGAAGATCGGCGGCTTCCAGCCAAAAGCTTGATAAATCAAATAGTGCTTCGGCAGACTGGGCAGCCACTCGTCGCCGCGCAGCACGTGCGTGATCTGCATGTCGTGATCGTCCACCATCGCGGCGAGATGATAGGTCGGGAAGCCATCCGACTTGAGGATCACAAAGTCGTCGAGCTGGCTGTAATCGACCGTGATGTCGCCGCGAATGAGATCGTGGACGGTCGCGGTGCCTGCCAGCGGCACGGCCAGGCGCACGACATGCGGCTTCGCCGGATCGACTTCGCCGGGCTGCTTGAAGCGGCAGTGCCGATCGTAGCGCGTCTGCTCTTTGCGCGCCAGCTGCTCTGTGCGCATTTGAGCCAGCCGCTGGGCCGTGCAGTCGCAGCGATAGGCCCTGCCCGTGGCGATCAATTCTTCGGCGGCGGCTTGATGGTGCTTGACGCGCAACGATTGGATGTACGGCCCGAACGGTCCACCCGCATCGGGCGCACCCTCAAAGTCTTCGTTAGTCTGCATCTGGCGCAGTTCGGCCCGGCTGGGGCCTTCATCCCACGTCAAATCGAGCCACGCCAGGGACTCCATTATGGCTTTCACACCGCCGGGAGTGAAGCGTTTTTGGTCGGTATCTTCGATCCGCAGAATGAAGACGCCGTTATTCTTGCGCGCAAACAGCCAGTTGAACAACGCGGTGCGCAAGCCACCCACATGCAAGAAGCCGGTGGGCGACGGGGCAAAACGAACTCGTACCGTCATGAATCTCCCTCAATCAATTGGATGCGTGAGACGTACTGCATATGTTTCTTACGTCTCACGCATTACTCTAGTCTAAGCGCGATCGACAGCGGTGCGCTGCCGACCAAATCCCTGGCGCGGCGGGCCAGCGTATTCGTCAAGTAACCGCTGGCGACCACGATGATTTGAATTTGATCCGTATTGTGCATCAGCAGCGTGGTCGTGAAAACTCCATTCGCATCCGTGACCAGATCGATTTTGGTTTGAGGCCGCACCACGGATAGATCGATGATCGATACCTCAGCGCCTGCGATGGCCGAGCCTCTTCCTTTGTAGGCGTCATACACGCTGCCTTTGATCGCGACCGATCCCAGATCGCCCGGCAAAGTGGGCAGGCTGCTCCTGGCATTGACCAGGCCGAAGTCGAGTTGTGATCCATATTGGCCGATCTCGGCGCCATGCAACCGGACACTGCTGGATGAGTAACCCGGCGCGCTGGCAATAATGACAAAGCCGTCGCCGGGCCGCACGCGAATGGGCAGGCGATAAAGGCCGTCGATCCCCGCCTGAGTATATCGATTGAACTTCTGCAGATCAGCGCCGATAAAGTGGCACTCGATGTAGGCACTGCCAATCGCCTGGGCGGTACCAAGCGCCGAATCGTAGACCAGCCCGTTCAAGGTGTAACTGATAAATTCGGGCGTGAAGAAATCGGTTGGCGTGGCGGCGATCGTCGCCGTCGGTTCGATCGAGGCAATGGGCACGCGGGTGTTGCGCGAAATGCCTGGCGCGGTGATAGACACGATCGGGCGTGGCGTTGCGGCGTAGGGTGGTAGGACGGAGGACGGATCGCGCCCCAGGCAAGCGGTGAAGGCCAATCCGCCGATTGCAATCATTACCAGCACCCACTGCGCCGGCCGAATCCTGCGCCACGTATTCTGCATCTGCGTCAGAACTCGATCTTCTTGTGCCGCATGATCACACTCTGCGCCAGGCCAATGGCCAGCAGCATCGTGATCAACGAACTGCCGCCGTAACTCACAAAAGGTAACGGCAAACCGGCCACCAGCCCCAGATTCAAATTCATCGCAATGTTGATGGCGGCTTGAAAGAAGATCATCGCGGCGACGCCGACGACCACCAGCTGGCCGTACGGATCGCGCGCTTTGTCGGCGATCCGGATCAGCCGGTACAGCAAGATGGCAAATAAGACCAACACCAGGATCGCGCCGACAAAGCCCAGTTCTTCGGCCGTGACTGAAAAAATAAAATCGGTATGGCGGACTTTGAGAAAGTGCAGCTGGCTTTGGCTGCCGCTGCTGTAACCTTGCCCGAGCCAGCCGCCGCTGCCGATGCTGATCAAAGCCTGATCGAGATTGTATTTCGCGCCGGGATTGTAACGGGGATCGAGATAGGACAGGATACGATCGCGCTGATAATCCCTCATGACCAGCCAGATCGCGGGCAGACTTAGCACGACTGCGCTACCCAGCGCCACGAGGTGTCGAGGCCGGGCTCCGGCGGTTATCACCATCACCAGCCAGATAAAGATAAAAACCACGGCGGTGCTCAAATTCGGCTGGCTGAAGATCAAGAAGGCCGGCACGCCAATGTAGGCCAATGACGTGAGCACTGTCCTGAACCTGGTAATCTGATCGCTGCGCGCCGACAGGAATCCGGCCAACGCGAGAATCAACAGGACCTTGGCCAGCTCAGAGGGCTGCACCGGGAAAGCTGTGAGATCGAGCCAGCGCCCGACGTTGCCGATCTGACCCGTGCCGAAGTACAAAGTTGCGATGAGGAAGAGCACAGCGATAACATACAGTCCATGGCGCATGTTTTGCCAGATGCGATAATCGATGCTGGTCGTGAGCAGCAAGATGGCGAGGCCCACCAACGCATACAGCGCCTGTCGCCGGGCAGCGCCGGCCAGATCCGCATCCTGGGAGTTGAACGTGGCGCTGTTGATCATCAATAGGCCGATCACCATCAGCGACAACGTCACCAGTAAGAGAACGTAGTCGAAGTGACGCCAGCCCGCGCGGCTGTACTGTTCGGGCGTGTAAGCTTGACGAAGCGTCGTCATATCAATTTTGGATTGCCGATTTTAGATTTCGGATCGATCTCGGACTATCAGGTGCAATCCAAAATCAGAAATCTAAAATCGAAAATCATCTCCGGTTTTTGCGTCCATCGAGCAGCGGAATATCGGCGACGAGGCGGCTTTCACGGTCGGCCTGCGTGAACTGCACCTGAACGCCGTCGCGATCGATGTCCACGTGCTTGGAGATGACGGCAATGATTTCGTCTTTGATGATCTCGATCAGCCCTGGCGAAATCTGGCTGCGATCGTGCACCAGCACGAGCTGCAAACGCCGCTTGGCTGTTTCCCGGCTGGATGGCTGCGTTGCGCCGCGCAAGCGATTGAACAAGTTCATGCCGTCCTCCCATCTCGCCGCAATAATCGCGAGAACCGTCCGAACAGACCGGTTTCCTCGCGGAAGGTCTGAAAAGGCACATCTTCGCCGGTGATGCGGCGCGCAATATTGCGAAAGGCCAGGCCTGCCCGCGATTTCTCGTCGAAGGCGGCCGGATTGCCGCGGTTGGTTGAAATCAACACCGTCTCGTCTTCGGGTACGATGCCGATCAGATCGATCGCCAGGATGTCGAGCACGTCGCTGGTATCGAGCATATCGCCGCGCTGCACGAGGCCCGGCTTGAGCCGATTGACGATCAAACGGGCCGGGCCTTTCTCCGCCGCCTCGACCAGCCCGACGACGCGATCGGCGTCCCGCACGGCCGAGACTTCAGGATTGGTCACAATCACGACTTCGTCCGCCGGAGCAATCGCCGTGCGAAAGCCTTCTTCGATGCCGGCCGCTGAATCGATCAGGATATAGTCGTGATCGGGTCGCAGGTCCTCGCAGAGTTTCTTCAGATCGTCCGGCCGCACGGCGCTCTTGTCGCGCTTCTGCGAGGCCGGCAGCAGATAGAGTTCAGATAAGCGCTTGTCTTTGATCATGGCCTGGCGCAGTTTGCAGCGGCCCTCGATGACATCGACTAAATCATAGACGATGCGGTTTTCGAGGCCAAGCACCACATCGAGGTTGCGCAGGCCAATGTCGCCGTCGAGGCAGACCACGCGTTTGCCGAGCAACGCCAGTGCCACCCCGACATTGGCCGTGGTCGTTGTCTTGCCCACTCCACCTTTGCCGGAAGTGATCGTAATCACGCGAGCCGTCATTCAGCCTCCTTTACCAGGGCACAATTCAGAAGGCACAATGCCGAGTGCCTAAAGTGTGTTGCTGAACATTCTGCATTAAGCATTGTGTGCTTTCAACCTTATTTTGCTTCCCACGATTCGGCGACGATTTTACCGCTGCGTACGCGGGCCACTTCGGGCACGGGCTTGCGGCGACGATCCTCAGGTGAGCGTGCGATATGCTGCGCGATGCGCAGCTGCGTCGGCGCTAGATCGAGCGCGCACACGATCGCGGCTTCGTCGCCCATCGCGCCGGCGTGAACCGTGCCGCGCAATTTGCCCCAGACCACCACATCGCCACCCGCTACGATTTCTGCGCCGGGATTGACATCGCCAACCACGGCGACGCTGCCCGTATGTCGCAGCGATTGACCGGAGCGCAAAGTTCGCCGCACCACCAGTCCCAGTTCGACCTCGTCGCTTGAACTATGTTCAGGCTGCGGCGGTGGCGGCGTTGGGACGGGTGCTTCGACCGGCCGCGTCTTCGTTTCGCGCTGCGGCACAGCGGCATCCATGCCCAACATCGCCGCCACATGCTGCGTCTCTTCGTCGGCGCTGATGATGGCCCACAGGATCACATCGTAACGGACCAGCAGATCGCGCGCCGCACGTGCATCGATTTCGGTCAAGCGGCGCGGCCCCACATTCAGTCCGACGCGTGCGCCTTTGAAAAACTCCGGCGAGGCGGTGAGGCGGGCTTCGAAATCGGCCAGCGCGTTGTGCCAGGCGCCCGAACCGAGTGTGACCACCAGACCATCACGGCTGCCCTTGATGATAATGCCGTCTGTGCTCATATTTCTCTCTAGTTCGATGGATTATAGCACAATCAAATTGTTTGAGGCTAGTTGGCGCTGGTGATCGGGCCAAACAAAAACCTTGCGAAGGCGTGCGACCCTAGGTCGCCGTTCACCTTCGCAAGGTCATCCATGGCTGGGGGTGAGGGATTCGAACCCCCCCATACGGATCCAGAGTCCGCTGTCCTGCCGGCTAGACGAACCCCCAACTACCAAGAACATTCTAACACGCGGGTGCGACTTCTGCAAGGGCCAGGAAATTCTGATTACTGATTGCTGATTTTGGCATGGTGTACAAAGTGTGGTGCATTACGCATTACGCATCACGCATTACGTATCACGTTGCGGCGTGGTAGAATACTGGCCTATGGAAGAGCCTATCATCGAAGAAGCGCGCAATACGGAACTGAGCGAGCGCGAGCTCGAGGTTTTGCAACTGGTGGCCGGCGGTCTGAGCAACAAAGAGATCGCCACTCAACTGTATCTCAGCATCAATACCGTCAAAGTTCACCTGCGCAATATCTTCGCCAAAATCGGTGTGCAAAGTCGCATGGAAGCGACGATGGTCGCGCTTCAACGCGGCCTGGTGATGATGCCCGGCACGCCGGCCGCGTCCGCTGCTTCTGCGACAGCCGAAGCGTTGACGCCTGCGCCTGCGATCGATATCGAGCCGCCACTGCCGATCGTCCGGCGCATCGCCCTCATCGGGTTGATTCTTTTCTCGATAGTCCTAGCCTTGATTGCCGGACCACACGGATCGGCGCAGAGCGTCGACCCAGGTCAAACGTTTATCACTGATTCACCGCAGGCAAATGCTTCGAGTAACCCTGCGTCCAACGATACGGTCTGGCAGGCCGTCAGCCAGATGTCGCAGGTGCGTGGCCGATTGGCAACTGCGTCGATTGGATCGCGCGTGATCGCGATCGGCGGTGAAGGCGCTGGCGGTGTGACCGGCCTGGTCGAAGTGCTGGATACGACTGCCAGCAAATGGCAGATCGGCAGCATCAAACCGCTAGCGGTGGCGAATGTGTCGGCGGCGGTGATCAACGGCAAGGCGATCGTGCCGGGCGGCAATACATCGGCGGGCACACCCACGGTGATGGTCGAAGCGTATGATCCGATCTCGGATACGTGGTCGACGCTGTCCCCGTTGCCGTCGCCGCGCTTCGGTTATTCAATTGCGGCGTTCGACGGCAAAGTCTATTTGTTCGGCGGCTGGGACGGCAGCCGCTTCGTCAATTCAGTGCTGATGTATGATCCCACGATGGATCGCTGGTCGCAGCGCGCGCCGATGTTGATCGCGCGCGGTTTCAGCGGCGCGGCGGTGATCGGCAAATTGATCTATGTGGTTGGCGGATACGCGGATGGACGCGAGTTCAACACTTGCGAACGTTATTGGCCCGATGAAGATCGCTGGGAAGCCTGTGCGCCCATGACGGTGGCCCGCGGCGGCCTGGGGCTGGTGTCGGTGGGGGACCGACTGTATGCCCTGGGCGGCGGCTGGACGGGCTATCTCACGTTCAGCGAACGCTACGATCCGCAAGCGAATATATGGAGTGTGGTGCCAACACCTTTCGTCGGTCAATGGCGCGGCATGGGCGTCACGACGATCGGCAACGATGTTTACGCACTGGGCGGTTGGAGCGGCGGACAATATCTCAGCGTTGTCGAAAAATACAACCCGTTCCCGTTCAATATTTTTGTTCCGGCCGCGACGCGCTGATCCAAATAGAAACCTACAAGGTATCTTCTCAATAAGCGGAGGCGGTTCCCACACCGCACTGCACGCACGAAGTCCCCGTAGTGTAGCGGAGTGGGAGTGGGTGCAAGTGTGCCGCCGGTTGCCGGGCGTGGGAGCCCGACCTGCTGGCCCCGGAATGTTGAGAAGATACCTACAAGCTAAAACTCTCGCCCGGTTTAAGGATATGCACCTTTGATTTTGTTTCGGCCTCGACGCGTTTGGCCCACGCGTCAGCATCCTGCTTCAGCAGATCGAACGTGTTGTAGTGTATGGGTATGACGTTCTTGGCTTGCAGCATCTTCGTTGCCCGCAGAGCATCATCCGGCCCCATCGTGTAGTTGTCGCCGATTGGCAGCACGGCCAGGTCAAGTCCCTCTTCGCCGATCAACTTCATATCACCAAACAGACCTGTGTCACCCGCCAAATAGACTTTCTTGCCTTCGGCCGTCAGCAGAAAGCCAGCCGGATTGCCGCCATTGCTGCCATCCGGCAGCGCCGATCCATGCAAGGCCAGCGTGAGTTTGAGATAACCGAACGGATACATGAATCCGCCGCCCAGATGCTGCCCATGCGCTTTCTCGATTCCCTGTTTTTCGAACCACCCGGCAATCTCGGCGTTGCTGATGACCATCGCCCCCGTGCGCCTGGCAATCGCGACTGCATCGCCGACGTGATCGCCGTGACCGTGCGAGACCAGGATAAAATCAGCCTGGACTTTATCGGCCGTCGTCGATGCAGCGGGATTGCCGGTGAAGAACGGATCGATGAGCAGCTGGTGTTCGCCTACTTTCATGCCTAGCGTGGCATGACCATACCACGTGAGTTTGATCGACATGCCTGGCCTCCTTTTGGATTGGATTTAGTATAATAATACCATCAATGAGGCAGGGGTTAGTGCGCGATACATGGCGCGTACTGCGTATTCCGTATTGCGTGTGATCCTGCTCTCCTTACTCTCTATCTCTCCTTCTCTCTATTTTTCTTTTGCTCAGTCAGCACATGCCATACGAACTTCGGCAGTGCCAACTGCCTGCGCCAGCGCCGCGGTTCTCGGATCAAACGATACAGCCACTCCAACCCCAAACGCTGCACCCACTTCGGCGCGCGCTTTTGTTTGCCCACGATGTGATCAAGCGAGCCGCCGATGCCGATGCCAACGGCTGCGCCGGTCCGCGCCAGATTGCGTGCGAGCCACTTGTCTTGCCTGGGTGCGCCGTAGGCCACCAGCAAAATGTCCGGCGCTGCCGATCGAATCCGCGCCACGATGCTATCTTCTTGATCGAGGGCGGGCGATCCCGCGAATGTGCCGACAATGTTGATCGCCGGATAACGCTGACGTAGTTTGACCACTGCTTGCTCAGCCACACCTTCGGCTGCGCCCAACAAAAAGAGCCTCCAGCCAGCAGCGGCGGCCCGATTGGCGATCTGTGCGACGAGGTCTGATCCGCCCACCCGCTCGCGGAAGCGCCGG
The DNA here is from genome assembly GCA_017882055.1 of Thermoflexales bacterium. Lineage (GTDB taxonomy): Bacteria > Chloroflexota > Anaerolineae > Fen-1058 > Fen-1058 > JADGQE01. The sequence continues at coordinate 200 of JADGQE010000151.1, read as the reverse complement.
CCGAGCCGGCGTGCAGCCCACAACACGCCAACGCCATCGGGTGTGTTCAACGTCGATTGATTCAGCACGCACCTGAATTCAGCATCGTTTTGCGCGGCCATGATGAATTCCGGGTTGACGGTGCAGATTTGGTGCGGCGTTTTCTCAGCAATGTAGCCTCCGATGAGATCGAGCGTTTCACTCGGCGTCACGTCATGGAC
>JADGQE010000150.1 GCA_017882055.1 Thermoflexales bacterium | reverse complement strand
CCCCCTGTACTGTCTGCCACAATCATTCTCCTTATCAAAATCGGCTCTTCTGGCTTGAACGAGATTATTGTTCAACAGACATAGGAATCAGGACGCTGATTAACGCAGACCCTTGCACCGCGCTGCGGAGCAGGGCAGGTGTGAACGCAGATTTTTCTTCTTATCCGTCCAACACATGCGGTGCAGTGCTCCCGTCGGCGTAAATCTGCGTCCAAAAATTTCTTTTCCCCGCTGAAGTCGGAAGAGCCTCAAACTCAAAATGAATTTCCATAATGTATTTCACGTGGATTTCACTTTTTGGCGTTATAGTATCCGGTATAGGAGTATTATCAATGATCAGAAATGTGGCACAGGCAATTATTTTCGAATGGCAGCAGGAAGGCTGGCGGGCGACCCTGAAGCTCTGCCTTGAAACATTCGTCCAATTTCGAGAAGTTTACGTCATGCGACAATGGCTGAAGAAACCGATTCCGATGGTCAAGCTGAGAGCGGGCATCAGCATTCGTCGATCGACGCTGGCCGATCAGGCGTTGTGGCAAACCCTGGTGCCGGCTTACAGGGCCAGGCGATTCGCGCAGAAAATGCGGGCTGGTGAAGTCTGTTTTATCGCGCTAGAAAGTGGACGAGTCATCGGTATCTTCTGGGCGGCGTTCACCCATAGCCCGTCCGTCCAGCAGATTCCGATCGAGATCGAACCGAATGAAGCCTATCTATGGGGCGCTTACGTCCGGCCCGATCATCGCTCGATCGGAGTGGCGACCATGCTGGCGCGGACTGTGGCACAATGGTTGAAAGAACACGGCTACGAAAAGACGGTTCAACTGACGGAGCAATCTAACACCCATGCCGTCAAGCTGGCGCTCGGAGCCGGCAACGAGCCAGCCGGCCAGTACACGATCTTCAGGTTCCTTAAGTGGAGGTGGATCCGGTTCCATCGCGTGAAGATGCTGCTGCCAGCGTGATCAAAATTGCAACGACCTTGCCCCGATTCGTTTGAGGGCGATCCGGCTTGCTGATTCAATGACCCGGCTCTTATCGAGAGACCGGGTTTTTGTTTGGCATTTTGATGTGGTTATCGACCGTGTTATACTTTGCTTGCCAGGGAGGGAGCGATAATGCTTAAGATGAGCGTGTAACCTTTACTTCATTAAAAGGAATCGCCATGCCCCCTTGTCCCAGTTGTGGCCGTGACACCGGATCGAACGATCTCTGCCCTCACTGCGGCGCGGACATCAAACGCCGCATGCGCATCCGAACCTTTGGCCTGGCCTCGATTGTCGTAGCCCTGGCGGGTCTGGCCGTATTGTGGTTCTTCGCCACGCGTGCGCCGATTGTGCACCTCAAAATCGGCGATGTGCAATCCACTTCCAACTATGCTTACGCGCAGATCAGCGGCACCGTGACGCGCGGCCCCAACTACAACGCCGCGTCTCAATCGCTCACCTTCTGGGTGCGCGACGAAACCGGCGAGATCATGGTCGCTGCGTTTCGTTCGCCGGTCCAGGAGTTGATCGCTGCCGACAAGATCCCCGCGCCCGGCGACAATGTTTCAGTGCAAGGCACGCTGCGCGTGCGTGAGGCGGTGCCTTCTTTGTCGCTCGATTCGGCCAGCGCGATCACACTGGTTCGCGCCACCGATCAAGCAGCGCGGCGCGACCTCGCTTCGATTACCGGGGCCGATGCGCTGCACGGCGTGACGGTGCGCGGCGTCGTGCGCGCGATCAAGACGCCTTACGAAGGCTTGAAGTTGATCTCATTGCGCGATGCCACCGGCCCGATCGATGTGGCGATCTCGGCCGATACCGAAGCGCTATTGGGCGCAGTACCACAGGTCGCGGCCGGCCAATCGGTACAAGTGATCGGCACCGTGACCCTGTACGACTCGACGCCGCAGCTGACACTCAATCGTGGTGCGGATCTGACGTTGCTGAATGAACCGATCGAGATTGCCAAAGCCGCGGCGCTGAACGATCTGGCTGAATCAGATGCAGGCCGCTGGGTGCGCATCAGCGGCACGGTCGAAAATGTTTCGCCGTTTTCGGCCGGCACCCGCGTGACTTTGAGCGATAATGGTAAACGCCTGACCGTTTTGTTCTGGCAGGACTTGTGGACGACGCTATCGATCGCAGCGCAGATACAGCCGGGCGCGCAGCTCAGCGTGCAAGGCGAAGTCAGCGTGTTTCACAGCCAGATCGAAATCGTGCCGGAGATCGATCAAGATGTGGCGCTGATCGCTGCACCGCTCAAGACGGCAGCGTCGTTATCTACTGCGACGCCATCGTCTACTGCGACGCCATCGTCGTCTACCGCGACGCCATCGCCCACTGCGACGCCATCCACTTCAACACCAGCCTCAACGCTCGAACCGACTTCGACACCAGCCGCGGCAACCACCACACCAGTCTCGACGACTACGCCTAAGCCATCGGCCACGCCTGGGCCATCGGCCACGCCTGGGCCATCGGCCACGCCCACTCCTCAACCAACGGCGACGCCATCTGCAGCGGTCAACCTCGCGCCGATCAACGCACTGACTCAAGCCCAGGCGGGCCAGACTTTTGCCGTGCGTGGCAAAGTGGTGGAGACGGCGAGTTTCTCAGCGGGCTTCAAGTTTTTGCTCGACGATGGCACCGGGCGGATCGAGCTGGTGCTCTACAGCGACAACTACAAATTCGTGCCGAATCGCGTTGGCTTGAACCTGGGCGCGGATGTTTCCGTCGTGGCAAAAGTGACCGTCTACAAAGGCGTGCTGCAACTCGAACCGCACTCGGGCAAGGATGTGACAATCCTTACTGCCGGATCGAATAGCAGTGTTCCCATAGCGGCGATCAACACGCTAACCAAAGCCGGGCAAATTGTGGCTGTCGAAGGCACGGTCACCGACGTGAAAGGTTTTTCGTCCGGCGTATATCTCTTTGTGGACGACGGCACTGGCAACATCAAAGTGACGATCTTCAATAACATCTGGGCTTACGTGCCCAATGCGGCCAATATTGCCAAGGGCACCAGGGTGCGCGTCGTCGGCCAGACTGATTTCTTTCGCACCATGGAGATCGTGCCTGCTCTGGGTTACGATGTGACGATTCAATAATCGGAGCGAGAAGCATGTCGATGCGCTTCCGGCCAATGCGCCAGCGGTTGGGATTGATCGGTTGGGCGATCGTGTGGATGCTGGCCGGCTGTAGCCGATCGGGCTACGAGCGGATCGATCCCGGCCAAGCGTTTACGTATGCCAATCCCGCCTGGTCGCCGGACGGCCAGAAGATTGCATTTAGTGTCTTCTACGAAAAATTGTATCTGGCCGATGTCGCCGCGACACGCGCCAAATAAATGACCAAGAGATAACACGACATGGATTCAATCGCGTTGATTCTCATCGCCGTCCTCGGCGCGGTGGCCGCATCGATCCTTGCCTTGATCCCGGCGCTGCACATTTACAACGTCGCCGGATTGTTGATCTTATCGGCAGGCGCATTGTCGAGCGTGCTTCAGCCCGATCAACTGGCGATGTTGTTGCTGGGGTTGGTCGTCGGCTACGCCATGATCAGCACCGTCCCTTCAATCTTTCTCGCTGCGCCCGATGAATCTTCGGCTTTCATCGTGCTGCCCGGCCAGAAGTGGCTGCTCGAACGACGCGGCTACGAAGCGGCGATCCTGACCGGCGTCGGATCGTTGTGCGGCCTGGCGGCGATCGTAGTGATCAGTCCCGTCGCCGGAGAAGCCGCGCGCGTTTTGCAGATCGTCGTGTCGCCGCACCTGGGCTGGATCCTCGCGGCTATCATCGTCTTCATGCTCATGTCCGAATGGCCTAAGAGCGGCGATCGCGGCCCGTCGGGTTGGGCCCGTTTCCGTGAGGCCTGGACCGGCCTCGGCGCGGGACTGTTGACATTTCTGCTGTCGGGCTTGCTCGGTTTCATCATCATGTATCGCAGCGTCGTGCCGACCGAGATCGCGTTTCAAAATTTGCTGCCGGCGTTTCTCGGCTTGTTTGCGATTCCGATGGTGCTGACCAATTTGATCATGGGTATGAAAGTTCCGCCGCAGCACATCGCCCGCTCGATCGATGTCACGCCTGCATTGGTGCTGCGTGGCGCGTTCGCCGGCACGTTGGGCGGAATGTTCGCCGCGTTCTTTCCGGTCGTGACCGGTGGCATCGGCGGTTTTCTGGCGGGTCACGCCACTGCCCAGCGCGACGATCGATCTTTTATCGTGTCGCAGGGCGCCTCGAAGTTCGTCTACTACGTCGGCGGATTTTTGTTGTTCTTCCTGCCGGGGCTGCATCTGGCGCGCGGCGGCATGGCGCAGATGACGGCCACGATCTACACGCCGGACACGCCGCAGTTGTATTTCACCGCCGTCGCCGCGATGGCCGTATCGGGTGCGGTCGCCTTCGGGTTATTGATCGTGTTCAGCCGGCTGGCGATCAAACTGGTCGAGCGCATCGACTACCGGACGATCAGTATCGTCACGCTGATGCTGCTGATCGGCTTGATCTTCCTCACGACCGGCTTCGGCGGCTTATTGATCGCACTGCCTGCCACCGCGATCGGGATGATCCCCACGTTGTTCGGCTCGCGGCGCATGAACTGCCTCGGCGTGCTGCTGCTGCCGATCACGCTCAATATGGCCGGCGTCGGCCCGGCGATTGCGAAGATGCTGGGCTTGATTTAAGCGACAGCTGGTAGAATAGGGAAACCCATCGGTCGGAGCCATTGCGGTGAACCCCCAAAAATCGCGCAAGCCATCTGCATCGAAAAAGATGCGTGAGCCGTGGGGGCGCTCGCACGAAAGTATCCTGCACTTTAGAAAAGGCCGGCAGTTCACCTTCAACATGGAACACCTCCTGACTAACGCGCCAATGCCAATCTTCGTGTATAATACAAGAGTGGGACCCACTCCCTACTTAGTCGGCAGAGCCATCTAACTAACTCATATCCACTGAGGCTCGTCCATGTCCGAAGAGATTCAATACGATTTGCCTCCGATTGCAGAAGTCGTTTGTCAGTTTCAATTTGTGCCTAGTATTCCCTGGGATGCTGCCATTCCCGGACTCATCTACCCACAATTGCGTAAAGACTATCCAAAGCGTAAAGGGCTGCGCTCTATCGAGAGTCAGTTGAATCCCGCTCAGGGCGGCTTTCAGCAACAATTTCAGATGGCCGACCGTGTTCAATTTCTGCGTGAAGACGAGAAAGCCTTCGTCCAGATCGGTACAGATTTTTTGGCCATTAACCACCTAGACCCTTATCCGGGCTGGGGAAAATTCAGGCCGATTATTCGGCAGGGATTTGAAGTCTATCGGGAAATTGCGAAGCCATCGGGTCTGCTGCGAATCGGGTTACGGTATATCAATCTAATCAAGCTGCCAGGCGACAAAGTTCATCTGAATGAATTTTTTAAGTTTTATCCCGATTTTGGTCATGCGGTCCCCAATGTTGCGGAGTTTATGATGGGCGCCGTTAGTCCATTTGAAAATGAGCGAGACGCACTACGACTACAAATGAACACCGCCATAGCAGACAAGCCGGACGATTGGGCTATCATACTAGATCTGGACTATTTTCTTGTGCAGCATCAATCTGTTCCAATTGAAAACGCGCTTGACTGGATTGACGCTGCCCATAACTGTATCCTGACAACATTTGAGAATTGCTTGACGGACGCTTTGCGTGCAAAGTTTAGTCCAAGGAACCGATAAAATGCAAACCCCCATTCACTTTGATCAGAGAGTGCTCCGGCCAATGCTATTGCCATTAGAGAATGCTGCGACGACGGTGAGGATAGGGCCCTTGGATATGTTGAAGTCTTACGCGCCTGCGGAAGTATCCGATGATGTTCCTCTCGAAAAGATGTCGCTTTGGTCAATAGGCACTGCTAGTACGTTTAGGGCATTCGATATGTCGCTGCGAAGAATTGAAGATCTGTATATCGTTACGAATCGGCGCGCTGTCCGTGAGTTTCTTCTATATAATCAAGATTTAGCGGGAGTATTACTGGACGCGCTGGAGCCGCTAGCGGAGGCATTTGGGCCATTCCCACAAGTGTGTTTGTCTACCGTTCGAGATCCTGAAATAGAGAAATCGCCTGAGTTACTCGGTTTGATTCTCACTCCTCTAGGAGCCGACGAAGCTCTAGACCGGTTGGCGAAGTTTGATGAAAGATGGTTTTTGCGCCAACTGCAGAGGATCAACGGTCGTCTTATTTTTGATCTTGAATTTGTATGAGCTTCAATTGGTCTGAGTATCTTCATCTCGCAGACGCGCTTTCCCTTCAAAAGGAAACGGAATCGTGTTTGCGATCTGCGATAAGTCGCGCTTACTACGCTGCTTTTTGCGAAGCGCGTAATTATGCCCGCAATGAAGGGCTGAAACTGAGCGAAAGTGCGTTAGATCACGACGCGGTGACAAATTACTATGAGGCGTCGCCAGTAGGTTTTCGCAAAAAGATTGGCGCCGATCTTCGAAGGTTACGCGTTTTTCGAAATAGAGCGGACTATGATGACGCAATGGTTCGGGTTGATGCGTTTTGCGATGCCTCTCTAAAGCAAGCCCATGAAGTGCTGAACTATCTCAAGAAGATCTAATCGATTGGCCGCCACCACCAATAGAGCGACATTTCTACAGCACATGGAGCCGAATGAACTGACAACAAGAGCAGGGCATTCGGTTTTTTGTTTGACGGGCGTTACGGCGTTTTCGTATACAATGTTGAGGGCAATCTGATAATGGGCAGGATCCGCTCGGTGTGCTTGTAATTGCGAAGATGCTAGGATTGATCTAGAATCCAACCGTTTACTGTTCAGGCAGCATAGCAATTCTTGACCAAGGGATAACCCGCTATGAAAAAAATTTTGGTAACGGGTGTGGGCGAGCCGGCCGGCCGCAATGTGGCTCAGCTGTTGTTGGCGCGCGGTCACGTTGTTGTTGGCGCGAACGTGCGCAGTGTGGCCGTGCCGGGTATCACGTTTCACCTCGTACCCGCCGCAAGCGATTCGTCTTTTATGGATCGCTTGCAGCAACTTGCACGGCAGGAAAAGATCGATCTGCTGATCCCGGCTGCGTCGGAAGAACTGCCGGTAGTCGCCGAGCGCTGGAACAACCGCGACGGTGTCCCGGCTCTGATCGGCGCGTTTGAGGCTGTGTACACCGCGAATGACAAATACCTCACCGCCGTCCATCTTTCAAAGAACAACGTGCCAGTGCCACGCTTTTGTCTGCCCTCGCAAGTCAAATCGGCGGCGGATATTGCGAACAGCATTGGCTGGCCGTGCCTCAGCAAACCTCGCATCGGGCATGGCGGGCGAGGCGTCACACTGTGGCATGAAAAAGATTATGCGTTCATGACAACGCTCGATGATCGATCGATTCTGCAAGAGTTTATACCGGGCACCGATTATGCGCCCAACCTCTGCCTCGGACCGCACGATCGAGACGTCGTGATCGTGCTGGAAAAGACCAGGCTGCGTGAGGGCAATGTCGGCAACGCGCTAGACGTGCAACGTGTCGACGCCCCCGACGTTGCTGAGTTAGCTATCACGGCCGGCAGAGCCTTGGGCCTTAGCGGTCCGCTCGACATCGACATTCGCCGCCGCGCGGACAACGTGCCGGTGGTCTTAGAGATCAACGCGCGCTTTGGGATACATATCGCGCAAGCGCCCGAAGTTCTCGACGCCGCGCTGGCGAACCTGGGTATGGCTTGATACTGCTGCACTGACCTCACGAGGTTCACATGAAAGGCATCACGCATTTTCTGGCTGGAGTGGCCGCGGCCACGTTCGTGCCGGGTGTCGTCGAAAGCGCCGCGCAGGGCTCGTTTCTGATCGCGCTCGGCGGCTTGTTTGGTCTGCTGCCCGATACGCTCGATTTCAAATTCGCGCGCTATTTCGAACAGGCCGAAGCGATCGATCCCGATCCGGCCAACCTCGATCCGCAGGCCATCGCCGATCAGATCGCGGCGCTGATCGATCGGGCCGCGGCGACTCAGCGGCCGGTGCGGGTGCAACTGCATACGATCAAACTCGGCCCCGATCGCTGGCGGCAGTACACCGTTCGTTTCGACGCCGCTCACCGTCAAATCGCGGTGCGTATCGGACCGATCGTCAACACCTCGCAAAGGCCCGTCAGGCCAGAATCGCCGGCGCTTTTCAAAACGGCTAAAGTCAATGCAAAGTTAAACTACACTTACGACGGCGACCTGAACGTCGATATTTTCAGCGGACCGTCCTTCGCGTTTGTGCCGAAAGCGGACGGCCCGAAAACGGGCGGCGTCGAAGTGCAGTTCCTGCCGTGGCATCGCGCCTGGAGTCATTCACTAACGTTAGCTGCTATGCTCGGCTTGATCGTCGGCCTGATCGGCGGATCGCTTCAAGCGGGACTGGTCGCCGCGTTCGGCATGGCCGCGCACATCCTCGAAGATCAACTCGGCTACCTGGGCAGCAATCTGTTCTGGCCGCTGACGAAAGAGCGCACGAGCGGCTTAAAACTCATTCACTCCGGCGACGCGCTTCCAAATTTCCTCGCGGTGTGGATCGCACTGCAACTGATCTTCTTCAACCTCGATCGTTTTTCCGCGTTGGTTCAAAATCGAGCACCAATGCTTGAGCCTTTCTCGTTCTTCTTGCTGACAGTGGTTTTGCCGTGCGCGGCGCTGCTGAGCATCTACGCCTTCGGCAAACGCTCAAGCCGCATGCAAATCGATGCCGCGCAGCAAGCCGATCTGATTGCCGAGACGCAAGAGACCGAAGTGTAAAAAGGTCACCACAACTTCTCTATTCCGCCTTCATCATTGATTCACAATCTTCCGCCATAATCTCGTTCATAGTTTACTTCAACAAAGGAGCAACATGAACGAGAGAATCGCAATCAATGCAAACCGGCCGAGCAAACATCGACATTTGCTCGGCCGGCCTG
>JADGQE010000149.1 GCA_017882055.1 Thermoflexales bacterium | reverse complement strand
GGCTGTGTGGTTATCGAGATCCTTCTGAATGACGTCTTTCCTGGTACGCGCCGCAACCATCGCAATATAAGCTTGTTGGGTCTCGGCCAGGGCGCTGTTAATTTCGGCGGCGGTAGGACCCTCTTTGACTTGATCGCGATTGGCGGCGGTCTGCTGGACGATCGCGGTGGTTGCCGATAAGGCGCTCTGCGCCGCGACGACTTGCTCGGCGCGCGGGCCGGCTTTGATCCGATCCAGGCTGGCTTGCGCCACGGCGACAGCGGACTGTGCCCTGGCAACTTCTGCGTCGAGGATCGATGTATCGAGGCGGGCAATGACCTCGCCCTGCTTGACGGTCGATCCGACTTCGACACGCAGATCGATCAGTTGTCCGGGCAGAGCGAAACTCAACGTTGTCTTTTGCGCCGGAACAACTTTTCCATTCGCGCTGATCCTGGCCGAACGAGTTGTCGCCGCCGGCTGATCCGCCGCGGGCGTCGCTGCCGATTGCGGGCTGCCTGTGCCGCAACTGATGATCCATAAACTGAGTATCAGCATCAAGCCGATGATGCGCCACGTTTGTTTCATCTTGAAGTGCTCCACTATTTCACGCTGATGTCGACGTTCGCCGTCATGCCCCAGCGAACGGCATCCGGGATTTGATCCAATTGAATGACCACGGTGTAGTTGACGCCCGTGCCCTCTTTGGCTTTGGGCGCGATGCGCGTGACCTTGCCGCTGATTTCTACGCCGGGCAGCGCATCGAAAGTCACTCTGGCGAGATCGCCCACGTTGACGCGCGCCACATCGCTTTCGTTGAGGTCGGTTGTTTCGACGCGCAGGCTGGACAGCTCGGCCAGCTGCGCGATCGGCTGGCCCGGCCCGACGAACTGGTTCGCATCGATCAGCACCCTGGCGATCGTGCCATCGAACGGTGCAGTCATTTTCGTTTGATCGAGCTGCACCTGTGCTTCAGCCGCATCGGCTTTGGCTTGATCGACTTTCGCTTTGGCCACGGCAATATCCTGCGGCATTGATCCGGCCATCAGCAGATCAAGCTGAGCCTGCGCGGCTGTCGCTTGCGAAGTCGCCAGGGCGATGCCGGCATTCGCCATGCGAAGCTGATTACGGGTCGGCCCATCGATCAGGCTGTCTAACAATGATTGGGCGGCGGCTCGCTGCAATGTAGCGGCCTTGAGATAGTTGTCCAGACTCTCGCCGGCCGACAGTGCCCTGCCGCCAATGCTGATGATTTTGTCCATTGCCTTTTGGAGCTGATCGATCTGCGCCTGGGCGGCGTAGACCTGCGCTTGCGCTTGAATGATGTCGGCCTGTGCGATGCCGCTATACAATCGATCGCGCTGAGCTGTGGCGGCGACAATGCGCGCGTTGGCTGCGGCGACGGCCTCTTTAGCCGCCTGGACTTCATCGGTGCGTGGCGCGGCCGTGACCTGGGCCAGCTGTGCTTCGGCTGTTTTGACGGTTGCTTGCTTTTGCGCCAGGTTCGCCTTCAGATCAGCTGTATCCAACTGCGCGATGACATCGCCGGACTTGATGCCATTGCCTTCTTGAATGGGCAACTTGATGACTGTGCCTGCCTGAGTGAAGCTAAGCGTCGTCCACCGGGCCGGGACGACTTCGCCCGTGGCGCTGACGATGGGCGAAGTGGACTTGCTCGATATCGCCGTCGGCGTTGGATCGAGCGCAGCAGCCTGGCCATTGCATCCGGCCATCAGCCCGGCCATAACTCCAATCATGACGATCTGGTTGAAAGGTATTTTTGAAAATTTCATCGGTGCTGAATCCTATCGTTGGTTAACAGTCTGTCGGAGAGCACTTGTAGCCGACCTGCCCTGCGTGCTTTTTGCAGGGTTGTCGGCGTTGCCCACGACCCTGCACAAGGCAGGCAGGGCAGGTGGGCTACGCTTCGCGTACCTCTCCGACAGACTGCTAATGCGTTTCGATATTCTGGCGGGCCTCGACCTGGGCTTGACGGCGCTCGACGGCCACGCGTCCCAGTTCGGCGCGGGTTTCTTCGGATTGGCTGATCAGATCGTCGAAAGCGCGCTTGCTCAACGCCACGACCTCGACCGGGCTTGAGCCGGCTGCCCGCACGGTGGCCGTGCGTTTGCCGCCGTGAATCAAGGCCATTTCGCCGAAGTATTGTCCGGTATGAATGGTATCCATAAACACTTCGTATTCGCCCGGTTCGATCAGGTACACCTTCGCCTCGCCGTTGGTGACAATGAAGAATTTTTCCGGCTCGGCGTCTTGCACGATGATCGACTCGCCAGGCGCGAAGGTGTGCGTTTCAAGTTGGCGTGTTGCTGTGAGCAGCAGCTCGTGGCTCAGCGTGGGCAGGGCGCGGGCCACATATTCATTGACGATCTCGCCGTCGTGCAGGACGATCGTCCGCGGCGCGCGGCGGGCCAGGTCTTCATCGTGTGTGACCATCAGAATGGTCTTGCCTTGCGTGACCAGGTCCTGGAACAACTGCATGACCGATTCAGCCGTGCGCGAATCGAGGTTGCCGGTCGGCTCGTCCGTGGCGATGATCGGCGGATCGTTCGCCAGCGCCCGTGCAATGGCGGCGCGCTGCTGTTGGCCGCCCGCCAGATGGTTGGGCAGCTTGTGCGCGTGCTCGGCAATGCCGACGAGTTCGAGCAGATGCATGGCGCGCTCGTTGCGTTCCGGCCGGGTGTAGATGTTGCAGAAATCCATCGGCAGACGGACATTCTCCAGCGTGGTCAGCGTCGGCAGCAGTTGAAAAAATTGGAAGACGACGCCCAGATGCGTGCCGCGCCACGTGGCGATCTGGCCTTCGTTCAAAGTGTGCACCGCCGTGCCGCCGATGTAGATCTCGCCTTTCGTCGGATGATCGATGCCGGTCAGCATGTTGATGAGCGTGGTCTTGCCGCTGCCCGACTTGCCGATGATGGACACGAACTCGCCCGGGCCGATATCGAGATCGATCCCGTTCAATGCGGTGAAATTCCCGGCGGGTGTTATGAAAGTCTTGACCACACCGCGTAATTTGATCAGCGTTCCGTCGTCGTTGATTTTGCCATTGGCCGAGCCATTCGGCTTGCGCTTACTCAAGAACATCTTTCATCCCACTCATTCATAATCCAACACTTCGCGGACGCTGAGGTTCACGGCGTTGCGCGCCGGCCCCAGACTGGAAAAAACGCCGATGGCGACAATGATGGCCAGCCAGATGCCTAACCCGAGCAGCGAATACTGATAACTCACATCGGCCTTCATCACCGCGCGGACCACGGCCCCGGCCAGCAGCAAGCCCACCGGCCCGGCCAGGATTGCACTGAAGATCCAACTGATCACGCCGACGACAATGCCTTCGACGACGACCACTTGCCGCACCGAGCGATTCGCCGCGCCCACCGCGCGCAAGACGCCAATCTCGCGCGTGCGTTCGATGATGTTCATGCCCATCGTGCCGGTCAGGCTTAGCCCGCCGACGACGGCGAGCAGCCCGGCCATGATGATCAGAATCAAAAGAATGATATCAAACGCGCTGGTGAAAACCTCGAAGGTGGTGTGCTGCGTTTGACTGATACTCGTACTCAAGCCGGCGTCTTTGAAATGCTGCTCAAGCAGCCTGGCAATGCGATCTTGTTCGGCCGGCGAACTGACGTGATCGGGGTTGATGAGCACGTGGACGACATCGGCTTGATTTTGCCGGCCGGTCAATTTGCCGAAGGTATCAAGGCTCATATAGACGCGCGGTCCGGACAGATGCTTGGAGACGATACCCACGACTTCGTAAGTGCGTTCGCTATCGCCAACCTTCAATGTGATCTGGCTGCCGATGGTCGTGTCGGGTTCGCGTTCGAGAAAATCATCGTTGACGACGACCTGGCGCGCATCGCCGCTTTGCAGCCAGCGGCCGGCATTTAAGCGTGGGTCGATCGTTTTTGCGTCGAACGGCAATCCGGCCACATCCACTTCATCACCTTCGCTGCCGTCGGTGTGAATGACGATCGAGCTGGACGTGGCCCAGGCTTCGGCCAGACCGACGCCCGGCACGCGCAGTGCTTCGCGTTCGAGCGTATAGCGATTGGTATTGGCCGGCACGCTCAACGAAGCGTCGAAGTCGACGTAGCGCACGATCTCGCTGATCTGTTCGGTCAGCGACGTGCGCGTGCTGAAGGCCGCGATGAACATTGCGCCGGCCATGGTGAGCGTGATCAGTGTGAAAGCCAGTCGGGCTTTGTTGCGGAAGGTGTTGCGCAGCGACAGCATGATCGGTGGGCTGACGTTGCGAATTTTCACCAGCAGTCGATCGATCAAGCCCTTGCGCTCTTCACCGCTTAGACCATATTCGTAAATGGCGTCATAGACCGAGATGCGGGTGCCGGCAACGATCGGGTACAACGCTACGGCCAGCGGCATGATCAAACCGACGGCCGTTTGCAGCAAGATGATGTTGGGCGGCAAAGTCACTTGCGAGATGTTGAAGTTCAAGAAACTGGCAGCCAGCGAGGCCAAACCCCACGCGCCCAGCAAGCCCAGCGGCAGGCCAATCAGGAGACCGCACAGGCTCAAGACCAGCACATCGATGATGTACATGCCGATGATCTGCCGCCGTACCGCGCCGATCGAGCGCATGATGCCGATTTGCCTGATTTGTTGGCCGAGGATGGCGGAGATGGTATTGACGACCAGGCCGCCAGTCAGGAAGATGGTGAGTACCCCCATCACTTGCAAGATGAGCAGCATGCCGTTGATTTGATTCTGCGCCCAGTGCTGGCCCGGCTCAGAACTGAAGCCCGGAATCTGGATTCGACCAACGACGTAGCCCGCCGGCTCGATGACGCGATCACGCGCCAGAGCGGCCACGGCCAGGTTATGCTCGCGGCTGGTCTTGTCGTCGGCGACGATGATGTTGAGCTGGTTGTAATAAGTCCCCATTCCCATCCAGCCGAGCGTTTCCATTGAGACGTAGCCGGTGGCTTGATGGCCGAAGGTGAAAGGGCGGACGTTGCTATCGTATACGATGCCGGTCACGCGCAACGCGTAGCGGCGTTGATGATCGATTTCGAGCGTGACCGTATCGCCGATGCCTACGTCCAAGCCTTTGGCCGATTGCCTTTCCAGCATGATATCGCGAATACCCGGCGCCGACGCGCCGCTCTCGACGGTGAAGCGGCCAATTTTGATGTGGTTGAAGTCGGGCACGACGATGAGACTGATATCGCGCGAGGGGCCGCTCGGTGGATAGAGCGTTGCGGCCGCGCTGCGGCGTGCTTCGGCTGTTTCCACTTCCGGCATGGCCTCGACCGCGCTGGCGAGCTGCTTATCAAAGGGCGAGGCGTAGACCTGAACGAGCGGTGGATTGCCGGCGGCATAGGGACCGAAAAGGTCGCGTTCGATGATGCCTTTGGCGTTATTGATCATGCCCACTGCCGCCACGCCGACGGCAATCGATAGGATCACTAGCATCGATCGAGATTTATGATCCCACAAGTCTTTAAGAATCTTGATCCAGCGGGTGCTTAGTTCCACTTCAAATATCCATTCAACTTAAATTCACGAGGTTACGGCGCACGCCCCGTGAGGCCGTTCAGCTGATGCATCTGCGATTGCGAGAGTGAGGATTGAAACTTGCCCTGGCCAGCCACGCGGCGGGTTACGCTGTGATGATGGCTCCATCGGCCATCTCGACGATCCGGGTGGCGCGCGAGGCGATCTCTTTGTCGTGCGTCACCACCAGCAGAGTTTTGCCGTGCTCAACTAAACTCGAAAACAGGTCAAAGATTTCGTGCGCCGTGCGCGAGTCGAGGTTGCCCGTCGGCTCATCGGCCACGATCACCGGGGGATCGTTCGCTAAGGCGCGCGCAATGGCGACACGCTGCTGCTGCCCGCCGGAAATTTTCGACGGGGTCTTGTAAGCGTGTTGCGCGATGCCCACTCGATCGAGTAATTGCAGCGCCCGCGCTTTGCGCTCCTTTAATGGATAGGTGTTGCAGAAATCCATCGTGAGCGTGATGTTCTCGATCAGCGTCAGCGAGGGCAGCAATTGAAAGAACTGAAAAACAATACCCAGATTCTTGCCCCGCCAGCGCGAGCGTTGATCTTCGTTTAGCGTATGCAGCGGCGTGCGATCGATGACGATTTCGCCCGAGGTCGGATTATCGATGCCGGTGATCAGATTGATCAGCGTTGACTTGCCCGCGCCCGACTTGCCGTAGATGGCGACAAAGTCACCGCGCGCCACTTGCAGGTTAATACCTTTCAGCGCAGGGAAATCACCCGCTGCCGTTTTGTAGTGCTTGACCAGGTTACGTAGTTCGATTAAGGAGCCGTTGAGTTGATTGGGATCGCGCGTTGGCTGTGGCGCGAGTTGTGTTCCAGGCAATTGCATTCGATTGTCCATCTTGTTCGGAGTACGGGCAACGCATATCACCCTGCGACTTGCCTTGCCCCTACCTTGTTGACTTCTCGACACCTTGTTGATAAACTCAACGGCAATCATAGTCCCTTTTAAGACAAAGTCAATTGGTTTTTGATTAGGGGATGATGATAAGACCATAGTGCTGTCGCCTATACGACAGGATGTGTCAAAGTGTCGAAAAAACAAAAGAAACTTGACCCGCGGGTGGTGCGCACCCGCCAGTTCTTGCGCGATGCCATGGTGGCGTTGATCGGTGAGAAAGGTTTCGACGCGATCACGGTGCAGGACATCACCGAGCGGGCAGGGGTCAATCGGGCGACGTTTTACTTGCATTACAAAGACAAGAACGATTTGCTGATCAAGAGCCTGCGTGACGCGCTCGACGAACTTATCGCCGATATCACTCCGCCAGCGCCCGGCGAAGTCTCGGCGGACGACAACGCTCTGGAACCGATCCTGCAAGTGGTCAATCACGTCGCGCGGCATGCCGATTTCTACCGGGTGATGCTCGGTGCGGATGGCGTGCCGTCGTTTATCGCGCGGGTGCGGGATTACATCGAAGAGATCACGTTGAAGTGGTTCGCCGTCTTGCAACCGAATGCGGCCGAGATTGTCGTACCCGTTGAGATCATCGTCAACTATTTGAGTGGAGCGTATATTGGCGTGATTATCTGGTGGCTGGATCACAATAGGCCGCACTCGCCGGAGTACATGGCCAATCAACTGCGTCGCTTGACGACGCTCGGCTTATCCGCGGCGCTGGGTTTGAATGCGCCGAACGCGGGGTAGGGCGATCAAAACTTGCGCTACTGCTTAATCTGGTGGTAGACTAACAGCGATTGATTGCAGGGTATTTCTCTCAAAGAGGCAAGTCATGAAACTTCATCTCTGGATTTGGGGCGTTATCGGCGCCGGTGCGGCAGTAACTCTGGGCCTGGTCGGAATGAATATTGCTCCGCAGGCTAATCTGGGCTGTTTGGCGAGTTTGCTGATCCCGTTGGCCGTGGGATGCATGGCAGCGCGCGCCAGTGCAGCCACCAACAGGACAACCTCGGTAGCGCAAGGCGCAACGGACGGCGGTATTGCAGCTGCGATCGCAGCCGTCGTCGGCGGGACGATCAGCTTGCTGACGGGTTGTGCTTCAATTCCAACTCAACTTGTGGTTCAAGGTACCGGCAATTTGTTGGGCTTATTGCTGCCCGGCATTGCCGTTCTCGCGCTGGCCTACTTCTTGCAAGGTTGTATTGTGGGTGTAGTCGCAGTCTCTTTACGCAGCGCTTCTAAAGATTGATCGCGTCGATGGATGATCGGCTCTCCGCGACAACAGAAAGGTCACAACTTCTCATGGCGACAAAAGTCATTCAATGGCTGCTTGAATCGAGTGAACCCTGGACACGCTATCGCACCTTGATCGATTTACTGCATTGCCCGGACGATGATGGCGAAGTGATCGCTGCCCGCGCCGCGCTGTTGGCGCATCCGCAAATCAAAGAGTTGATGACCTGGGCGGCCAGCTGGCCGGGCGATGCCTTAACGCGTCACAACGACGCCCGTCATCCGATTTACGCCTTGAGCACGCTGGCGGATTTCGGTGTGCGCGCGGATGATCGCGGGATGAAGACTACCCTGAAGAAAGTGCTGGCGCATCAGGCGAAGGAAGGCGCGTTTCAAAGCTCCCTGAATATCTCCAAGACTTTTGGCGGGACGGGCGAGGATACGTGGGCGTGGATGCTGTGTGATGCGCCGACGTTGCTGTACTCGCTGCTGGCGATGGGCGGCGGCGGCGATCCGCGCGTGCAACGTGCAGTCGATCAGGTGGTCAAGCACGTTGACGAAAACGGCTGGCGCTGCCGCTGTGCACCCGAACTCGGCCGCTTTCGCGGGCCGGGCCGCAAAGACGATGTGTGTCCGATGGCTACCGTCTACGCACTCAAAGCCCTGTCACAGGCGCCTGAGCTGATCGATAGCCCTGCGACTCGCTGCGGCGTCGAGGCTTTGCTATCGCACTGGGAGCAGCAAAGCGCAGGCAAGCATTATCTGTTCGGCATCGGTACCGACTTTCGCAAACTCAAATATCCTTTCATCTGGTACGACATTCTGCACGTCGTTGATGTCCTCAGCCGCTTTCCGTTTGCGCGTACCGATCGTCGCTTCAAAGCGATGCTAAGCGTGATCACGGAACAGGCCGGCGATGAAGGCCGCTGCACGGCTGCCTCGATGTACCAGGCCTGGAAAGGCTGGTCGTTTGCGGACAAGAAGCAGCCGTCGCCGTGGCTGACGCTGCTGGTGCTGCGGCTGCAGAGCCGGATGGCCGGGCAGACAGCTTGAACTTCGTTCACCCAATACCTTCGCCAATTTTTGGCAAAGCGCTCCGCAACCCTATATCTGGCGGTTGAAAGGATACAAGTGCTCCAGGCCCGCGCAAGTCGGCGTAGGTCTTTGTCCTAAAATAACTTTTCCGTTTTGCGCGACCAAAAAGAGTGAAAGCATTCTGAGCGAAAGCCCGCGCTTTTTCGGGCTGTAGTCGAAGAAGG
>JADGQE010000148.1 GCA_017882055.1 Thermoflexales bacterium | reverse complement strand
TCGATGCGCAGCATATTGGCGAAGTGCATGAATTGATGCGATCGTTCCCCGGCGCGGATCGATTCTGCTTCATCGTGATGGCGCATGGCAACGCCTTGCAGCTCGACTTTCCAAATGAAACGACTGATCTGAATAATGGAGAGTTAATCGGACATTTGAAGACGTTGCCGGGTGTGGAGTCGGTGCAGATCAGCCTGAGCACCTAGAAATTTTCTGTACATGAATCTCACGAAAGGAAAAGGATTCGCGTCATTCGTGGAATTTGTGTACAACCGATGTCCTCATGGATCCAATCGATCGAGTTCGGGCGGTGTTAGTCGCTGTTGGATTAGGCGATGTCGTGTTAGAATTGGGCGACAGCGCCCGCACGGCTCAGCTGGCCGCCGACGCGATCGGTGCGCACTTTGGGATTCACGTGCCGGTCGGGGCGATTGCCAAATCGCTGCTGTTCATCGTCAATGCACAACCGGTCATCGTGCTGGCGGCGGGCGATCGAAATGTGAGCTATAAGCAACTCGGCGCGATCTACGGAGTAAGTAGAAAGAAAGTGAAACTCGCCGACGCGGCGACCGTGCTTCAGGTCACGGGTTACGAAGTCGGCGGTGTGGCTCCGATCGGGCATACTCAATCGCTGCCGGTGTTGATCGATGAAGCGTTGAGCCGTTTTCAAACGGTGTGGGCAGCGGCGGGCGCACATCACGCGGTGTTCCCGGTTGAGTATGTTAAACTGGTGGAAATCACGTCAGGCCGTGTGGCGGCACTGGCTGAAGAAATCTTGACGAGGTGAATAATAAATGAAGCGTATCGGTGTTTTGACAGGTGGCGGTGATGTGCCGGGCTTGAACCCATGTATCAAGACGATTGCCAATCGCGCCATCGACGAAGGTTATGAGGTCGTCGGCATCCGCAAAGGCTGGGGCGGACTGCTCAATTATAACCTGGATGATCCCGCGACCCATGCCGAATATATCGTGCCGTTGGATCGGCAGCGCGTCCGCACGGTCGATCGCACGGGCGGCACGTTCCTGCATACCAGCCGAACCAACCCGGGTAAAGTTCGACCGCATGATGTGCCAGAGTTTCTGCAAGGCACCGCATCGAAGAGCGAAGATGATAAAGGCCCGTTCGATTTTACGCCGCACGTGTTGCGGGTGCTCGATAAGCTGGGTATCGACACGCTGATCCCGATCGGCGGCGACGACACGTTGAGCTACGCCGAGCGGCTGCATCGCGAAGGCATGCACATCGCGGCCATTCCCAAGACCATGGACAATGACGTCTTTGGCACCGACTACTGCATCGGCTTCTCCACGTCGGTCACCCGCAGCGTCGAGTTCATTCATCAGCTGCGCACCAGCGCGGGCAGCCACGAGCGCCTCGCCGTGGTGGAGCTGTTCGGCCGCAACTGCGGCGAAACATCGCTGCTGGCGTCGTATCTGGCCGGCGTCGATCGTTCGATCATTTCGGAAGTCCATTTCGATCCGGAGAAGTTGGCGGCCTTCCTGCTGGAGGATAAGAAGAGCAACCCCAGCAATTACGCCATGGTCACCATTTCCGAAGGCGCACAGATGATCGGCGGCAAGATCGTCGAGTACGGCCAGTCGGACGCGTACGGCCACAAGAAACTGGGTGGCATCGGCCAGATTACGGGCGAAGCGCTCAAGAAGATCACGGGCGAGGACATTCTGTATCAGCAGGTCGGTTACCTGATGCGCTCCGGCGCGCCGGACAGCCTCGATCTGATGGTGGCGGTCAACTACGCCAACATGGCCGTCAAACTCATCACGCGCGGTGCCTCAAATCGCATGGTGGCGCTGCGCAACGGCACGTACACCAGCGTGCCCATCACGACGATTATGCAGGGCGTCAAGCGCGTCGATGTGGACGAACTATACGACAGCGAGAACTATCTGCCGAAGGTGCGCCACGTCGAAGGCAAGCCGATGTTCTTGTATTGATCGTCGCAGGGACGAGCTAAAACTCGTCTAACACTCCGTAGGAACGACATCCCTATGTCGTTCCTCAACTCAACGGCATGGGGATGCCGTTCTACATCAAGAAACCCAACAAGAAGCGAGGCCGGAAACATCCGGCCTCGCTTTTTACTTTTCTTCCGACCGCGCCTGGGGAGCAGGCTGAGCCAACACCCTGGCGATGGCTCGCAAGTCCATCCACCATTGTTTCTTGGGACGCTGATTCACTTCATCCATCAGGCGCGGCATATCCTCGATCGCCTGGATTTGGATACCGCCCGCTTCCAGCCCGATGAAGGCCCCCGACGGCGATTCGGATCTCGAATTCTCAATCAAGTAATCAACGCACCTGGCGGCCAGGCGCGTTGCTTGAATGCGATCGAACGGCGATGGATCGCCGCCTTGCTGCATGTGGCCGAGGATCGTCTGGCGCACGTCAAACAGCCCATCGCTCTCGGCTTCAAAGATGGCGCACAGCACACCGGTGGTGTAAACAGGATGGGCGTCTTCGTTGCGAATCAACAGGCCCAGCCGCTTGCCGCGTTTGAAGCCTGCCACCAATTGATCGACGTCGGCCTGCAAGTCCTTGAGCTTAACGCCTTCTTCATGTATGTAGACGCGCTCTGCGCCCGTCGCCAGGCCGCCCATCAAGGCCAGGTAACCGCAGCGGCGGCCCATCACTTCGACGACGTAGCAACGGCGCAGCGCCACGCCCGATTGCTTGATCTTGTCGACCGATTGGACGATGGTGTTCAGCGCCGTATCCGCGCCGATGCTGAGTTCGGAACCCGGCAGGTTGTTGTTGATCGTCGCAGGCATACAGATCATCGGAATGTTGAAAGCTGGAAAGTTGTCACGCTCGCGATAGAGCTCGTGCGCGGCTTGATAGCCCGACCAGCCGCCGATGATCAGCAAGCCATTGAGCTCGTGTTTCTCGATGTTGCGGGCAATGGCATAGAAATCTTTGCCGCTGGGAACTTCGCGGTTGGTGCCCAATTCCGATCCGCCCATCGCCGCCCAGCCATTCACCGCCATCCAATCCATCGGCTTGATCTGGCCGTCGATCAAACCCTGGAAGCCGTTGGCGATGCCGAGCATGATATGGCCCTTGTCCATGCCGATGCGGACGGCGGCGCGCACGGCGCTGTTCATGCCGGCGGCCGGCGCGCCGCAATTCATGATGCCCAGCCGCAATTGCTTTTGGCCGGCCGGTGGATCGTGCGGCAGCGAGCGCAGCATGGTGCGCAGCGTTCGGAATGATTCCTGGAAGCTGCCACCGCGCAATTCCAGGGCGCGCTCGAACTCGTGCTGATCAAGCGCCTCAGCCACGGCGCGGGTTTGCTCCACGCACTTCATCAATGGCGCGTTCGTAATGCGGTTGCCGCGCAAGCAAATCAACTGCGGTTCGCTATCGGGCGCGGCCGACAAAACGGTCTCGACTGCGGCGTGGCCCATCAACGTGCCGAGCGTTCGATCGAAGGCGCTGGGTGCGCCGCCGCGTTGAACGTGGCCCAGCACCGTGACGCGCACTTCCTCCTGTAACTTCTCTTCCAGCACTTTTTGAATGTACGAACTGCCGATCGGGTTGCCGTACCGATCGCGGGCGCCTTCGGCAATGATCACAATACTGTCACGGCGGCCCGCTTTGCGGCCGGCCTTGAGGTCGGCGCACATTTTATCTTCCCAGTTATCCAGGTCGGGCGGATTCTCCGGGATGAGCACCCATTCCGCGCCGGTGGCCAGGGCGGCCATCAAAGCCAGGTAACCGCAGTTGCGGCCCATGACTTTGACGACGAACGTGCGTTGGTGACTGGCCGCCGTGCTGCTGATCGCATCGACGGCCTCGGTGATGCGATGCAGGGCCGTGTCCGCGCCGATGGTCATATCGGTGCCGAACATGTCGTTGTCGATCGAGCCGACCAGGCCGACGATCGTCAGGTTGGCGCGTCGATCGGCCACGGCTTGATCGATCTGGCCCAGCTCGACGAGCTCCTTGAGCAGCGTCGGCCATTCCTGTCGAAAGAGATTGGCGCCGGTCAAGCTGCCGTCGCCGCCGACGACGACGAGACTATCGATTTCGTGTTCGAGCAGATTGCGTGCGGCGGTGCGGCGGCCGTCGTGCGTGCGGAAGGCTTCACTGCGGGCCGTGCCGATGACGGTTCCGCCCAGATTCAAAATGTTGCTGACCGAGTTCCACGTCATCTTACGAATGCGGTCACCCCCGTCGACCAAACCCTGATAGCCTTCGTAGATGGCGAAGACTTCCACGCCTCGATCGAGCGCGGTACGCACTACGGCGCGCACCGCCGCATTCATACCCGCCGCGTCGCCGCCGCTGGTTAATATCGCAAGACGTTTCATTACCATAGACTTCATCCTGTTTCTACAATGTTCACCTGTGACTCGCGCGCGGAATTCTACATCATCTTGATAAATCGGCAATGGGTCTATTAGAAAACGCAGAAACCGTGATTCTGCGTTTCGGATTGCTTTTCCCGCCGATAGGCGCAGCTAAGCCGTCGCCGGCAAGTCGGCAAAGACTTCGTGGATATTGCCATCGGGATCGGCGAACATGGCCGTGCGCTGCCCCCACGGCATGTCCGCCGGCGCTGAGATCGGTGTGGCGCCTTTCGTGATCAAGTCCGCATAAGCTTGATCCACTTCGCGGGGCGATCCGCACGGAAAGGCCAGCTCAAAGCTATGGCCGCGATGGGGTTCAGCATAAGAGGGATGACCGCTGGCGTTATGCAGAATCGATCGGGCGCATACGGCAAAGCGCACACCCTGGCTTTGAAATTCGACGTAAGATGCCAGGTCTTGTTTCGGTGCGAAGCCTAAGGCGTCGCGATAAAACGCGGCCAGCCGTGGCACATCGTCGGTGAGGATGGTGATGAGCGCAATGTGGTTGAGCATAGTAGTCTCCTGATAGACAACCTGAGAAACCTGGTTTCACTTTCCTGATCTAGAGAAATCGCACAAAGCGATTGTTTCGATCCGCTAGAATCACGGTTGGCTGGATGGGTTGATCCGTCAGCTCAAAGGCCATGATGATGATCTCTTCACCGGCTTTGATGCGATGCGCCGCAGCGCCGTTCATTTGAATCGCACCCGAGCCGCGCTCGCCCGCGATGACGTAGGTTTCCAGCCGCGCGCCGGATGTGTTGCTGGTCACGAGGACCTTTTCGCCGGGCCAGATGCCCACGCGATCGAGCAGGTCGGCATCGATCGTGATGCTGCCAACGTAATCGACGTTGGCTTCAGTCACCACGGCTTTATGAATTTTCGATCGCAACAACCAGCGCATTTCATCTCCATTTTCCTCAACGCCTGATGGGCGGACTGGCAAGCATAACGGTCCACGCTCAAAGAACGGGCGAGGCGCGTGACACGGCCACCTGTATTGTACCGCGAGTTGCTTGATTCCTGGCGGGACCGAGATAATCGCCGCTCAATTGAAAGGTCACGACCGGGTGTGGAGTAAGGCCAAAGCAATGATGGCGGCCCAGGGAAGAACTTTGAATCCACCCGCGATCAAGGCGGCTTCCACTTCGGCCCGATCGAGCAGCAAGAGCTGTTGATCTTCAAGGTCATCGGCGTGGCGCTGCGCGACGTGGCGGGCTTCACGCGCCAGATAAAAATGGGCCGTGCCCGCACCGCGATTGCCGTCTACCGCGTAATGTCCAAGCGCGATCCACTCGGTGGCTTCGTAACCGGTCTCTTCGAGCAGTTCACGTTTGGCCGCAGCGAGCGGCTCTTCGCCCGGTTCGATATAACCGCCAACCGGCGCGAGCGAGGTGCCTTCGACGCTGTACTTGGTCTGGCGAAAACAGAGGAACTGGCGGTCGGCGGTCAGCGCGACGACGTTGATGTAGTCGGGCATGATCACCCACGGCCAGTGTTCGATGATGCGGCCATCCGGCAGTTGAACGGTGTGATCTTCGACGCGCAAGAAATTGCCGCGATCCAAGACGGTTTCACGCGCGAGAGTTTTCCATGGAAGCATAGTCGTGGGTTTAGCCTGTGCGAATGAAGTGCGGCATTTCTGCCGGAATCTCTAGCGACAGTTCGACGAGGCCGCGATATTCGCCGTCCTGATACCACGGCGACTGATAAATCAGCTTGTGGATGCCGTTCTTCTCGATGGTGTAGACATTCGCCTGGCGTGTTTCAAGCAGATGCTGAACTTTGGTGCGCGATGGCTCAGAATGACAATCGAGCAGCGGTGTGCCGATCAACTTGCGACCGCCTGAAGCCTCGAAACTCTTTGCCGCCTTGTCATTCATCTCCAGAATGATGCCGTCGGCGTCACAGATGGTGATCGCGCCCGGAAATTCTTTGATCCACGACTGATCGGCCATGTTGTTCTCCTGCGGTTGGGGATGTGCTGCGAGCCGGCTATTCACATTTGTGCTTTCGAATTTGCCGCTCTTCAAAAAGTAGGGCAAGTCTCGAAGACGCCACGTGCCTGCGAAGCGTGGCGGCGCGACTCGCCCCTGTGGGCCTACGATCAGTTTTCTGCCTATACTGATCGCGATAAATCAGGCAGCTTCCCGTGCCTTTTCGCTCAGCCAGACGTTAATCAACGTTTCGGTCGAGACGCCTTGCTTGTGGGCCACCTCGGTCAACTTTTTCGCCAGCTGGGGTTCCAGAGCGGTTAGGAACACGCGCCGTTTAATGTCGACTTCGAATTGGGCTTCTTGCGTCAAATCCCAATAGTCAGCCAGATCGTGTGTGTCCCAAAAATCAGCTGCTTCTTCAATGCTCTTAAAACTCTTCGGGATGGGATCGCGCTTGCGCTTATCGTTTGCCATATGCCCTCTTTTCTTTCGGCGTCATCTCACGTGCGCTGACGATGAGCGCTTCACTCGTTGCTTTATGAACGAAATAAACGATCAAATAGCGGCCAGCTTCAGTGTGGCCAAGTGCAGCATATAAATCTTCGCCTTCCACATCACCTGCTTCAATGAAGCGATACCGAGGCGTGTGGTTGAAAATCTCCTCCACTTCATCCGTCGTGACAGCGTGTTTCCAGGCTAATTTGTCGACGGTATTTCGCAGCCAAATGACGCCGGTGACTTTCATTGCCTCAACTCCATCGCTGGCTGTACTGATGTTGCCCGGTGGTGAAACATGCCGCCCGAATCAGTTAGCCTTGCTTCGATTTTATCACACAATCACCGGCTCTTGATACACCCCGAAGACTTGCCGCAGGACATCGGTGATTTCTTGCAGCGTCGCATACGCTCGCACGGCGTCGAGGATGAAGGGCATCATATTCGCGGTGCCCAGGGCGGCTTCGCGCAGCGCGTGGAGCGCTGCGCCGACCTTTTCGTTGTCGCGTTCGCGGCGCAGTTGTTGCAGGCGCGCGATCTGCCGCCGTTCACCATCGGGATCGAATTGCAAGATCGGGATGGCGAGCGGCTCAGCTTTGACGTATTCGTTGACGCCGACGATGATACGCTCCTGCTTATCGATCTCGCGCTGATACCGGAAGGCCGATTCGGCGATCTCACGTTGGAAGTAACCGGCTTCGATCGCTTTGATCACGCCGCCGAAGTGATCAATTTGCTTGAACATCTCGTAAGTGCGGCGCTCCATTTCGTCGGTCAGCCATTCGAGGTAGAACGAACCGCCCAATGGATCGATCGTGTTGGCGACGCCGGTCTCGTGGGCGATGACTTGCTGCGTGCGCAGGGCAATATTGACGGCTTTCTCGCTGGGCAGGGCGAGTGCCTCGTCCATGCTGTTGGTGTGTAGGCTCTGCGTTCCGCCGAGGACAGCGGCCAGCGCTTGAATCGCCACACGGGCGATGTTGACTTCGGGCTGCTGCGCGGTCAAGGTGGCGCCGGCGGTCTGCGTGTGGAAACGCAGCATCCACGAACGCGGGTTCTTCGCTCCGAAGGTCTCTTGCATTTCGTGCGCCCAAATGCGGCGGGCAGCGCGATACTTGGCGATCTCCTCGAAGAAATCGTTGTGGGCATTGAAGAAGAAACTGAGACGCGGCGCGAAGTCGTCGATGTTGAGGCCGCGCTCGATACACCAGCGGACGTACTCCAGTCCATCGGCTAACGTGAAGGCCAATTCCTGCGCCGCGGTCGATCCGGCTTCGCGGATGTGATAGCCGCTGATGCTGATCGTGTTCCATTTGGGCAGATGCCGGCTGCCGAACTCGATCGTGTCGGTGACGAGCCGCATCGAGGGAGCCGGGGGGAAGATGAATTCTTTTTGGGCGATGTATTCTTTGAGGATGTCGTTCTGGGTCGTGCCGCCAAGTTTCTCCATCGAGATGCCTTGCTTTTCAGCGGCGGCAATGTACATGGCCCAGATGATAGCGGCCGGCGAGTTGATCGTCATGCTGGTGGTGATCTGATCGGTGGGGATGCCGTCGAGCAGAATCTCCATGTCCTTCAGGCTTGATACCGCCACGCCGCACCTGCCGAACTCGCCTTCGCTTTCGGGCGCGTCGGTGTCGTAGCCGTAGAGCGTCGGCAGATCGAAGGCGATTGAAAGTCCAGTCTGTCCATGCTCCAACAAATATTTGAAGCGCGCATTCGTCTCCTCGGCGGAACCGAAGCCGGCGAACATCCGCATCGTCCACAGGCGGCTGCGATACAGGGTGGGATGAGCGCCGCGCGTGAAGGGCGCTTCGCCCGGAAAGCCGAGGTCGGCGTTGTAATCGAAGTCGGGAATGTCGAGCGGTGTGAACAGGCGCGGCACGGATTCGCCCGAAGCGGTGATGAACTTTTCGGCGCGCTCCGGCAGTTTCGACATCGATTGCTGAAGCGTGGTCTCTGCCCATTTCTCGTGGGCTTGCGCGATGGCGTTGAGTTTGGTTTTGTCGAACATCGATGCCTCCCCTGGCGTGATGAATGACAGTGGGTTATTATGAGCGAAGGATGGTTACTACTCAGGCCACCGCTTTTTCTAACCACAAAGACACGAAGGCACGAGGTTTTACAAACTGGGCAAACGGATCGATCGGCCTCGGATTCTTGG
>JADGQE010000147.1 GCA_017882055.1 Thermoflexales bacterium | reverse complement strand
GAATACCGTTCGTCGACTAACAGGAACAGCAGCTGATCCACTTCTGCATAAGTCAAGCCCATTTCGGCTTCGTCGGTTTGACCCGTCCACAGATCGGCGGAGGGCGGCTTGTCGAGGATGGGCTGCGGCACGCCCAGCGCCTGGGCCAGTTGGCGTATCTGCGTTTTGTACAGATCACCCAGTGGATTGACCGCCGAGGCCATGTCGCCGAACAAAGTGCCGTAACCGAGCAGCAGTTCGGTCTTGTTGCTCGTGCCGATGACCAAAGCCCGGTAGGCGGCCGATCGATCATACAGCACGATCATCCGCGCGCGAGCCATGATGTTGCCCTTGCGTAGGTTGCTGATGTCAGGCGCGCTATTGATCACCGCGTCAGCCATGCCGGTGATATCGACCGTCTCGCCGTGGACGCCCAGCGCGTCGATGACCAGCTGCGCGTGATCGAGGCTGTCTTGCGATGAGGACTGATACGGCATCCGCACCGCGTACACGTTGTGTGCGCCGATGGCCTGTGCTGCCAGGTAACAGGCCAGCGCCGAATCGATGCCGCCGGATAAACCGATCACGGCGTGTTCGATACCGACTTTGCGAATCTCGTCGCGCAGAAAAGTCTTTAGAACCGTGCGGGCGAGATCGGTGTTAATGTTGAGATGAGTAGTTAGATCCATTTTCGATTTTCGATTTCTGATTTCTGATTGTTGATCTGGATATCGATGATTGATTTGACTCACCACATCCAGCCTCCAACTTCTACTAGCTTCTGGCGAGGATTCGATTGAGTTCGCGCAGCACCAATTCCGGTCGTTCGTCACGCAGCAGCGGTGTGCGGGCGCGCGATCGGCGGATCTGAGCCAGATCGATCGGGGTCACCGTCAGTGCTTCTTCAAAGTAGGGGGCTTTCACAATCAGTTGTCCGTCCGGATCGAAAATGGTCGAGCCGCCCCAGAAGTTCATGCCGTCTTCAAAGCCCACGCGATTGGAATGGATCACGAAGTTGCCAAACAAGGCCGCGTAAGATTGATTGACCGTTTCAACAAAGCGCGATGACGCCAGCCGGTCATCGTCATTCAAGCCGCGGCCTGGGCTGGCTGAAGTGAGCAGCAGCACATCGGCGCCGTCGAGCCACGCCAGGTAGGGCGGGCTGATGTGCCAGAAGTCTTCGCAGATCAGCAAGCCCATTCGTCCAAAGCGCGTGTCGAAGGCGCGCACACTGTCGCCCAGATCAAAGTAACGGCCTTCGTCAAACAGGCCATACGTGGGCAGGTACACTTTGTGATGGACATGCACGATCTTACCTTGCGAGAGATACGCGCTCGCGGTAAAGAATCTTTCCCGATCGTCGATCTCGGCAAAGCCGACCACCAGATCCAATCGCCGGCTGGCCTCCAGCATGGCGTTCATCAAGGGATCAGACGGCGAGGCCCGGTGGGCGACATCGCGCACGGCATCTTGCACGGTGTAACCGGTGAGTGACAGCTCGGGGAAGACGAGCAGATCGACGTTCTGCTGTGCGGCGCGTTCGACGAACGATAGATGCAGTTCGCAATTCGATCGAACTTCGGCCAGTTTGGGACTGATTTGAGCCAGACCAACATTGATTTTCATATCGACCTGTGATGAACCTTGCGAAGGTTGTCCCTCAAAATGCTGGTTAAGGCTAAACGCTGCCCATGCCCGGCGCAATGCGCCGGTGGGCCGCCAGGCGTCGCCAGGCGGTTTATTGGTGTACTGAGTACACTAACTGGAGTGTACCGCCGTGCGACGGGAATGTCAAGGGCGTTGATCGGCTACCGGGTCGATTGCCCTGTGCCTGGTTACGAGCAGCCCGATGACGCCGGCGATCGTCAGTACGCCATCCAGGATTTGATCCAGCCGCCAGCCGAAGACGAGAGGCATGTCATCGGCGCGGATGAAGCCGACGAGCAACGAGCCAAAGCTGTAGGCGGCAATGAATAACCAGAAGTGCCTGCCGGTTGGCCAGTCCCGGTCGCGTGTCAGCCACAGCATAATGAAGACGAGTAACGCCCAGAGCGCGCCCAGCAACTGGCTCGGCCAGCGTGGATTCGTCAAGCCATACAAATCGGGCGCGTCGATGGATAGAAAAAATAGCGGCTCGCCTGGAAACATCTCGCGGCCATAGGCGGCGGCCGAAAGATAGCAGCCGATCCAGCCGAGCGCAATACCGAGAGGTGCGCCGATGGCCAGCCGATCCAAAATTCGCGCCGGCGATCGATCGCGGTGCAGCCGTGTGATCAACCACGCGCCCAGCGATCCGCCGATCAAGCCGCCCGGCCAGAACAGGCCGCCTTCCCAAATGCGGAAGATTTCAGCCGTGTGATCTTTGAAGTAAGCGGCATTGATCGCGGCGTAGCCCAATCGGGCACCGATCACGCCCAGCACGATCGCCGCCAGCACGGCGTCGAGCCAGATCGCCAATCGGATATCGCTCCGCCGCGTATCGAGCCAGACGATCACGACCGCGGCGATCAGCCCCAGATTAAGCAGCGCCGCGTATGAGCCGATCGATAGATTGCCCCATTGAAATAGGATTGGCCGCATGTCTCACAGTATAACACTGCCGATCGAAAACGGTAAATATCCCGCGCCTCGATCGGATTCGTCAAGTCGGAGGTGGTATAATCGGCACGCTATGACTATCGCCTCCCATCGTCAACGCGAGTGGATCACTGCGAAGCGCGCGGCGCTGCTTGTGGTGGTGCTTTTGGACGTTCTTATCGCGCTGTTTCTGACGCAGCAGATCGTCACTTACCGCGATTATCCGTTCGACGGCGACGAGGCCATCCACGCCAACAACGGCCTGGCGCTGGCGCTCGATCTGCGGGCCGGCAACTTCGGGGCCTTCGCGGCCGACTTTTACGCTCAGGGCTTTTATCCGCCGGGTTTTTCGTGGCTCAAAGCCGTGACATTTGTGATCTTTGGCGCGTCGCCGCTCGTCGGGCGGCTGTTCAGTGTGGCGTGCCTGTTTCTGGCTGCGCTCGTCATCTATGCCATTGGTTCTGAGCTGGATAAGAGATTCGGCTGGTTGATCGGACTCGTCGCTGCGGCGTTGACGCTTACGGCGCAATGGATGATGGTGGCATCCGCTAAAGTGCTGATGGAAGCGCCGGGCCTGCTGGCGATCGGCCTGATGCTGTGGGCTTACCTGCGAGCCATGCAGCAGCCCACGGCGCGGCGATTCATTTTGGTTAGTGGGCTGGCTGTCCTGGCTTTTCTGACCAAGTACACGTATGGGTTGGTCGTTATCGGCACCTTAGCTTTGACTGAGGCTACGCTCATTTGGCCGCAGCGGCGTACTCTGAAATCAGATTGGCGCGCGATCGCGCGGCGGTGGGTGTGGCTGTTCGGGCCGCTGGGCCTGGCGCTGATCGCCTGGTTCGTCGGGCCGGGCAAACTCGATCAGTTTGTGAGCTATGCGACGTCGCAGCCGCGCGACGGCGCGTGGTTCACGATCGAGAATCTGTTCTTCTATCCACGCAGCATTGCGTTGCATTACGCGCCGTCGCCGATCTTCGCATTGGTCATCCTGGCCGGCCTGATCTGGGCCATCACTCGCTGGCGCGATGTGCAGATACGCGTGCTCCTGGTATTCTTTGCAATCGGCCTGCTGGAGATGCTTATCAATCTGCCCAAGAATCCGCGTTTTGTGGCCACGTATGTTCCGGCCGCTTTCATTTTAACCGGCGCGATGCTGGCCGGGTGGGTGGCCGGCTGGTCAACGTATTGGGCGCGAGCGAAAGGCGCGCTGATGATCGCGGCGTTGGCGCTGGCTGTGTGCGTGGCGGCGAGTGTGCCGGTGGTGATCGAACGCTTCGCCGCGTTTCCGGCGCTGATGCAGGTGTCGTACGGCACCGATCCGCGCGCGACTGATGTGGCCGGCTGGATCAGTTCGCAAGTCCCGATCGGACAGCGATTCTATCTCGTCAATCCGTGGGATCAGTTTAGCGGCATGGCGCTGGAATGGTATCAAGCCACACACGTATTGCCGGCCAATGGCCGGATGGCGGATGTATCCGTGCCGTGGGCGCAGCTGGAGCAGCCTGCGCCGGAGAATATGCAGTGGATGGTGCAGGCTATTCGCGCGAGCGGAGCGCAGTACGTCGTCGCGCTGGTCGGTGGGCCGGAAGGCCAACCGGTTTGGTCGGATTACGCCAACGCGCTGGGCAGCGTGCTCGTCCCGGTCACACATCAAAATTTCATTCTTGAACAAGACAAAGTCGGTCAGTGGATTAAGGAATCGCTGCTGACACGCGACGGGCTGCAAGCCGCCAGGTCCGGTCGTCATCTCAGAATCCAATTGAAGGTGATGGTCTACCGTCTGGCGTGGCAGTAGCACGATATGGAAACTTCTATGGCACATTTCCTTTTACACTTCAAGTCTCACTTGCTCCGCTGCGTGACACTGAGCGTGCTGGCTGGAATTCTCCTGTCGGCCTGCGCCGCACCTCCTGCGCCGCCGACCTCGATCGAAGCGACTCGGCCCGACGGACAGGAAGTCGTTTTGTGGCATTCCTACGAAGGATCGCTGCGCAGTGCGTTGCTGGGCCAGGTGGATGAGTTCAACGCGACGAATCCGTGGCACATCATCATTGTGCCGGAATATCACGGCAAGAGCGATCAACTTCAAAGTCAATTGAAGTCGGCCGCGGCGAAAGGCACTGTGCCCGATTTGACGATCCTGGCCCCGTCGGATGTCTGGTCGTTGGGTGATGTGGTCGTGCCGGTAGCGCCTTATGCGGCCAACCCGGTCTATGGTTTGACCCCCGACGATCTGGCCGATATCTTCCCGGCGATGCTCGACATCACGCGTGATCCCAAGTTGAACACGCTGCTGAGCTTCCCGCTGGGCGGTGAAGGCGTGGTGCTGGTCTACAACATCGATCGGCTCGCCACACAGAATCAATTGAGCGCGCCGGATTCATGGCCGCTCTTCCAGGAGGTCTGTCAGGCGACAACGCGTGATATGACCGGCGATGGCCAGCCGGATGTGTTCGGCTTCGGCTTCAACCCGCGCGCCGATTTTGCAACGGCCTGGATGATCAGCCGCGGCGGCTCGCTCATCAGCGACGACGGCCTGCACACCACTTTCAACAGCGATGAAGGCGTGAAGACGCTGCAGACGCTGCAGGCGACCGCCAACAGCGGCTGTTTCTATCGCACCACGGATGAAGATGCCATCCGCGATTTTGCGCGCGGCAAAGTGGCGATGATCTTCGCCTTGACGACGCAAGTGCCCGAAATCTTCAATGCCGTCGAAGCGTACGGCTTTCGCTGGGGTGTATCGCCCGTGCCTTATGGCCGTCGCACTCCCACCTTGACGATCAGCGGGCCGGCGTGGACTATCCTGCGCAGTACGCCTGCCAGGCAGCTGGCCGCGTGGCTGTTCATTCGCTGGTTCTCCGATACTGCGGAGACTGTGCGCTGGGCGCAGTTGACGGGTTTGTTGCCGCTGCGTAAATCGGCTAAGGTGGGCCTGGCCGGTGAATTTGCGACCAACGCCGGCTTCAAAGTTGCGTTCGAGTTGTTATCCGTAGCCTATGCCCAGCCCGATATTCCAGCCTGGGGCAGTATTGCCGAGCTGCTGGTTCACGCGGTCAACGCGGCGGTCGCCGGCAACGATCCGGCTCAGCTGCTCAACGATGCGGCTAAATCAGCCGACGCGCTTCTAACTCAGTGAGCGACTGATGACGGATTCCCTCGCCCGTCCTTCGTATTCCGAATTCGGTTTGTTTGTTCAGCAGGTCGCACGCGCAGCCGGCCATGTTTTGCGTGAACGTTTTCCGCAGCCGCGCGAGATTTTCTCCAAGGGCGTGCAGGACATCGTGACGGATGCCGACTTTGCGGCGCAGCAAACGATCGTGGACCTGATCCGATCGCGTTATCCTGACGCGGCGATCCTGTCCGAAGAAGGGATCGAGCCGCCGCCGGAAGCGCGCTTGATCTGGGTGCTCGATCCGCTCGACGGCACCAGCAATTATGCGCGGCGGGTGCCGACGTTCAGCACGTCCATTGCGGTCGTGCAGGACGGGCAGCCCATCATCGGCGCGATATACGATCCGATGCGCGATCTTTTGTTTGCCGCCGAGATCGATCGGGGCGCCACGCTCAACGCGGAGCCGATCCACGCTTCGGAAGCCGCCGATATCAGCGAATCGATCGTCGGCCTGGACTGGGGACGCGGCGCGCAGGCGCGGGTAATGGCGCTTGACTGGCTGCACCGCGCCGGTACGCAATGCAAGACGATCCGTGCGATTGGATCGTCGGCGCTGGGGCTGTGTTACATCGCCGCAGGCTGGATCGATGTTTACTATCATGCCGCACTTAAACCGTGGGATGGCGCTGCCGGCCAGATCATCGCGCAGGAGGCGGGCGTGCAGCTGTTTGATTTCGATCGGTCGCTGTGGAATTACACCGGGGCGACGTGCATCGCCTGCTGTCCGCGTCTGGTCGATTGGACGTTGGCCTCTCTGGCATGATTGATCAGCTGGAAGAAATTTTCCCCCTTGAATTTTTAGGTTACAATCAGGGGTGACTTGATCCGGCCCTTGGCGCTGGACAAAATCTCAAAGAGCGGGATACCATGCTTAAGGAATTCAAAGAGTTTATTCAACGCGGTAATGTCATCGATTTAGCCGTAGCCTTTATCATGGGCAGCGCGTTCGGCGCAATCGTGTCGTCACTGGTCAAGGACATTGTCATGCCGATTGTGGGTGTGCTGCTGGGCGGCATGGACTTTACCAACCTGTTCATCACGCTCAAGGGCGGACCCTATGCCAGCCTGGCTGATGCGCAGAAAGCCGGCGCGGCGACGATCAACTATGGTGTGTTCATCAATACCATCATCACCTTCTTGATCGTGGCGTTTGCGGCGTTCCTGTTGATCAAGGCGATGAAGGCGGCCAAAAAGAAGCCGGCCCCGGCCGCGCCAACGACCAGGGAATGTTTATACTGCCTGAGCACGATTCCGCTTAAGGCGACGCGCTGCCCCAACTGCACCAGCGAGTTGAAGAGCTAGCGAGCAAGCAACCTGCCGCGCTGTGTGGCAGCCTGATCTGGCGCGGATCAACGGCTTGATCCGCGCTTTTGCTTGCGAGAATTTAAGGTGGCGGAAGATTCACTCGCCACTTGTCAGGGAGGTGGGATGCCACGCTTAACGACTATCTACACACGCAAAGGCGATGACGGCACCACGGCGCTCGGCGGCGGGCAGCGCGTGCCGAAGGATTCACTGCGGGTGATGGCTTACGGCACGGTAGATGAGCTCAACTCAGCGCTGGGTCTCGCGCTGGCTTATGGCCTGTCACCGCGCCTGATGGAAATTCTACCGTCGATTCAAAATGAATTGTTCCACCTGGGATCCGACCTGGCTTTCCGCGAAGAAGATAAGGCTCAATTCAAACTCCCGCAGATCGAACCGCGCCACATCGGGCAGTTGGAGAAATGGATTGACGAACTGAACGCCATCGTCGGCCCGCTGGAGAATTTTATTTTGCCGGGCGGTTCGATCACGGCCTCGCAGCTGCAGGTCGCCCGCACGATTTGCCGTCGCGCCGAACGCGATGTGGCCGCACTCGCGCGTCAAGAGGCTATCGGCTCGCAGGTGGCTGCCTACCTCAACCGATTGTCCGATCTGTTGTTCGTGATGGCCCGCTATGAGAATAAACAGCACGGCGCGGCCGAGCCGCTGTGGAACTCGCGGGCTTGACAATCCCCGGGTCGTATGCTATACTCCCCTATAGTATATTGATTTGAGTGGTTGGCGGAGATCCAACCGGTCAAGGCGCAGCGAGCAGCTGTGGTTCATCCGGCGGGTTCTCGTGATCTTGATCATTCCGTCAGCCGGGCGCTGATGACTGAGGAAATACGATGAAAGTTCAAACGACTGCGACCAAAGAGGAATTGCAAAAGCGGCTGCGCCGGATCGAAGGGCAGGTGCGCGGTGTGCAGAAGATGCTGGACGAAGACCGCGACTGCCATGAGATCATTCAGCAGCTGGCCGCGATTCGATCGGCGGTGCAGGGCGCGAGTTTGATTTTTATGAAGCAGTACGCCTCTGATTGTCTGGTGGATGCTGATAAATCCGATAAGGCTACGCGCGCCATGCTCGTCGATGATTTGATTGGCTTGCTGGGCAGAGTGCCGTAACAGAAAGGGCGCCATGAGCGAAAACGCAAAGACGGCGAATTTGATCTGGGAAGGCCAGGGACTGGCGTTCACGGGTGTGGGCGGGTCGGGCTTTACACTGCGGATCGATAATCCGGCGGGGCCTGATGCAGCAAGTCCTATGGAACTCGTCGCGATTGCATCGGGCAGCTGCACGGCGATGGACGTGATCGACATTCTGCGCAAGAAGAAGCAGGACGTGACCAGCTTCGAAGTGAGAGTGATCGGTCTGCGCGCCGTCGAGCATCC
Source organism: Thermoflexales bacterium (assembly GCA_017882055.1). Taxonomy (GTDB): domain Bacteria; phylum Chloroflexota; class Anaerolineae; order Fen-1058; family Fen-1058; genus JADGQE01. The sequence goes on along the minus strand of JADGQE010000147.1, from coordinate 647 downwards.
CAAGGTATTTACGGAGATCGATTTGGAGTATGTGGTGACTGGCCGCAGCATCGATTCGAAAGCCGTCGAGCGCGCGATTGAACTCTCACTGACCAAATATTGTTCGGTCAATGCGATGCTGGTCGCTTCGGTGAAGATCAATCATCGCTATCAAATCATCGATGCCGAAGCCGTCGCGGCCTGACATGGCGACGACGACCTTGCACTGGATTTCGGGCAAACGCTTTGTCGGCATTGACTCCACGAACCATTCGGTCGTGTTGTCTTCCAAAGATGAAGGCGTCGGCGTCAAGCCGTCTGATATGTTATTGATCGCACTGGCTGCGTGCACGGCGGTCGATGTCGTCGAAATTCTCGCGAAGAAGCGGATGCTGCTGTCGTCAATGGAAATTACTACCACGGGCGAACAGGATGCCGATCCGCCGTGGACGTTCCGTAAGATTCACTTGAAGTATCGACTCAGCGGCGCAGGCTTGACCGATAAGGCGGTTGAGCAGGCCATTCAACTTTCAGAAGAAAAATATTGTTCGGTGGCCGCAACGGTGCGGGGTGTGGCACAGATTACGTCGGAGTTTGAGATTATCAATTTAGAGAGGAATGGAGTATAAAAATGGCAGAACCAATTCATGTGGGCGATGCGACTTTTG
>JADGQE010000146.1 GCA_017882055.1 Thermoflexales bacterium | reverse complement strand
GCTTTGAACTCGTCCAACACCCGATCGGTCTGTTGGACCTTGCCCAACGCGATCTGCATGAATTTGAGTGAGTTGTCAAAGTCATGGATGCGGCGGGTCAGCTCGGTCATTTCATTGGTCTGGCCTGTAATCCGCTCCTGCAACGTGGCGATTTGCGTTTTGTCTTTGCGGCGTTCGTCTTCCAGCCATCTGAGCAATTGGGTGAGTTGGGTGGGTTCCAGTTCCATAGCGGCCTCCCGGTGATTGGCGCGATTATACAATGAGAATGGCAAATGACCAATGAGCAATCAGTAATCAGTAATCAGTTGTGAGCAATTACCAGTTACGAGTAGTCCGCCCCAAAAGTTTTGAGGGGCTCGTAGTGACGACTTTAGTCGCTTCCAAACGGCTGAAGCCGCTACTACCATCCAGCAGGATTTATTTGGTCGGCGACTACCAGTCCCCAGTTGCCCAAATGCCCACTTGACCGGTATAATCGCGCTTATGAACATCGCACTGGACGCGCGGCTGGTGTATTATCGGCGATACAGCGGTATCGGGCAATACATCGTTCATCTGGCAGAACAATTGCCGGGGCTTGATCCCGATTGGGCTTATACGCTTATTCATAGTCGCAAAGATCGAACGCCGCCGCATCACGCTGCGGCTCGATTAGCGGCGGCCTGGACGCCGGCCCATCATCGCCTGGAGCAGCTGGCGCTGCCGCTCGAACTGGCCCGGCTCAAGCTCGATCTGCTGCACAGCCCCGATTTTATTCCGCCTTTTCGTGGTCACTTCCGGCGCGTGATCACCGTGCACGATCTGAATTTCCTGTACTATCCGCAGTTTCTAACGGCCGGCAGCCGCCGCTATTACAACGCTCAGATCGAACGGGCGGTGTTGGTGGCCGATCATATTCTGGCCGATTCGTTTGCCACGCAACTCGATTTGGTCAAGCGGCTGAATGTGCCGGAGAAAAAGATCAGCGTCGTATGGTTGGCCCCCAATGCCGCGTTCCGCCCGATCGAGCCTGAGACGCTCGCGGCGGCGCGAGCAAGGCTGCGCCTGCCCGATCGATTCATTTTGTTTGCCGGGACGCTTGAGCCGCGCAAGAACGTGGCCGGGCTGTTGCAGGCCTATCGCTTGCTGCTCGATCGCGATCCGCATCAACCTGATCTGCTGCTGGCCGGATCGCGCGGTTGGCTGTTCGAGGAAACCCGCGCGTTGATCCATCAACTGCGTTTGACCGATCGGGTGCGCTGGATCGATTCGCCAGTTAATGCAGACCTGGTGGCGCTGTATAACGCAGCGATGGTGTTTGCGCTGCCTTCGCATTACGAAGGCTTTGGGTTGACGGTGCTGGAGGCGATGGCCTGCGGTACGCCGACCATCATCAGCGATCGCGGCTCGCTGCCGGAGATCGCCGGTGGCGCGTCACTCATAATCGATCCGGATGATCCGGTCTCATTGGCAGATGCGTTGGGTCAAGCTCTCGGCGATGATCACCTGCGGCAGGACCTTCGGCAAAGGGGCCTGGCTCGCGTGAAAGAATTCTCGTGGGATCGCTGCGCGCGCGAAACGCTGGCTGCGTATCACCGCGTGTTGGGGGTGAATGATCGATGAGGCGTCAACTGGTGATCGCTTTCATGGTCACGCGCCTCGGCTTGCTGGCGGTAGCACTCGCCGCCGTCAGCTGGCTGCCCGGTATCACCGGTCCGGAGTATCGGCACGTCTCGACGAACCCGCTGATCGATGTGTGGCATCGTTGGGATTCGGGCTTCTTCACACAGATCGCGCTGCACGGCTACGGCTGGCAAGCGGGTCAGCCCGGCGGCGATGTGACGTTCCTGCCGTTGTATCCGTTGTTGATCGGTCTGCCGCTGCGTCTGATGGCCGACCCTACTCAAGCGGATGCAGCGGTGGTCGGTGTGCTCCTGTCGAATGTGTGTTTGTTTGTCGCGCTGCTTTACCTGGACCAGCTGCTGGCGCTGGACTTCGACGATCTGAATTTGCGGCGATGGGTGGGGTGGCTGTTTCTGCTCGCGCCAGCCACGATCTTTTTTTCGAGCGTATATACGGAATCGCTCTTTTTCATGCTCAGTCTGATCGCGATCTATCACGCCCGACGCGGGCAGTGGATCATGGCCGGGCTGGCGGGCTTCCTCGGTGCGATGACGCGGGTGATGGGCTGGACGTTGCTGCTGCCGCTGGTGTGGGAAGCGTGGCAGCAGCGCGGACGTTTGCCGCGTGTCACGTTGGGTGTCGCCAGCTTTGCGCCCGCGCTCGCGCTGCCACTGTACGTCGGTGTCGTCGGCCTGGCGATGGGCGCGCCGGATGCGTACTTCACCATCTCGGCTTCCGTCTGGAAACAAGGCTGGAACTGGCCGTGGCAGACTTTCATCAATTTCTTCAGCGGATCGATCACGCTCTATGGCTGGGATCGATCGTGGATCGATCTGGCGTTTACGCTGGGCTTCTTCATGCTGGCGATCCTGGCCTTTCGAGTTCGCAAGAGCTATGGACTGTACGCCGCCGCCGCGATTGTCTTCCCAGTTTTTTCCGGCATCTTGATTTCGATGCCGCGTTATGTGGCCGTGGCTTTTCCGGTGTACATTGTGCTGGCGCAGTGGGCGTGTGGTCATCGCTGGCGTATCATCATGCTGTTGGCGTCATCGGCTCTATTAGCTGCATTCTTCGCGGCACGCTTTGTAACCTGGCACTGGATTGCATAACTTTACTGCAGAGAGCGCAGAGGACGCTGAGTCTTTCAAGATAACTCAGCGCTCTCCGTGTCCCCGGCAGCCCAATCCAAAATCTAAAATCTAAAATCAGAAATCAGAAATCTCAATGCGTTTTCTCTTCTTGACTCCCCAATATCCTTATCCGCCGCACAAAGGCACCACGCTGCGCAACTACCACGTGATCGCCCGCCTGGCCGCGCGCCACACCATCGATCTGCTGAGCTTCAGCGATGCGCCGCCCGGCCCATCGCCGCTTGATCAATTGTGCCGCCGCATTGCGACGGTGCCGGTGCGAAGCAGTCCGCGATCGATCTACCGGCGCGCGATCGATACGCTGCTCTCGCCGTGGCCCGATATGGGCCTGCGTCTGTGGTCGCTGGATTATGCGCGTCAACTCCAGGCGTGGCTGGCGGATGGCGAATATGATGTGCTACAGATCGAAGGTATCGAGCTGGCGCGCTATGGATTGACCCTTGCCCCGACGTGCACGCCGCTGATCGTATTCGACGATCACAACGCCGAGTATCTGTTGCAGCAGCGCATCGCCCAAACCGAGATCAAGGCGCGCGGCTGGAATGCAGGCGCGCTCTATTCGTCGCTTCAGGCTCGCAAATTGCGCGGCTTCGAGCGCCGCATTTGCCGCCGGGCCGATCGGGTGGTGGCGGTGTCGGAAGCTGATGCAGATGCGATCCGGCAACTCGATCCGTCATTGAAAGTGCAGGTGGTTCCGAATGGAGTGGATACAAGCTTTAATCGGCGTGAAAGCGTTGAGCCGATCGATTTGCCGCCACACGCTTTGGTCTTTACAGGCACGATGGACTTCCGCCCAAACGTCGATGCGGTGCTGTGGTTTGCGCGCGAAGTGCTGCCGCTCGTTCGACAGACGCTGCCCGACGCGCATTTTGTCATTGTAGGGCAGCGCCCGCATGCGCGCTTGAAGGGGCTGCGCGCAGAGCCTTCCATCACGATCACGGGCGCGGTTGAAGACACGCGGCCTTACATCGCCGCCGCCGCGGCCTATGTGATTCCGCTGCGCATGGGCGGGGGCACGCGCTTGAAATTGCTCGAAGCGATGTCGATGGCGGCGCCGATTGTCAGCACGACGCTGGGGGCCGAGGGGTTTCCGATCACGCACGGACGCGAGTTGTGGCTGGCCGATGATCCAACCTCGTTTGCGCGATCCATTGTCGATTTGATTCAACATCCGGAGCGAGGACAAGCCCTGGGCCGCGCGGCTCGATCGTTTGTGGTTGAGCGTTACGACTGGCAGCAGATCGTGCCGAAGTTTGAGGAAGCGTATCGAAGTTAGGAATTAGTCAACTGGTGATTGGCCGAAGGTGGTCAACTGGTTGACCACGCGCAGCGGCCAATTGACCAATTAACCAGTTGCCCGATTGCCCAATTACTGGCCGAGATAAGCCGTCACCATTTGCCGGATGGCGGGGCTGATTAAATCGGGGAATAAACCGACGATCACACTCAGGGCCAAAGCGCCGCCGAGCAGCAAGATGGTCAAGCGCGGTGTGCGGAAGGGTTGACGATCGGCCGAAGCGATGGGTTTCAAAATACTCTGCAAGCCGCGCAAGGTTCCGATCGCTACACCGATGGTGCTCAAGAGCAGCGCCAGTGCGGTGCCCAGATCAGTATAGGCAACCTGCTGCAAAGCTGCCCATCGACCGGCGAAGCCAGCAAAGGGTGGAATGCCGGCCAGTGAGAATCCGCCGACGATCAACGCCACCGCCGCCCACGGCATTCGCCAGGCCAGACCGGTCAGCGTATCGAATTTGTCGTCGGCATATTTTTGGCGCGTGAGGGCGAGGCCCATCGACATCAAGCCCAGGCCAAACGTTCGCACGATCACCACGATCAAAGCCGCTGTAAAACCGGCATCGGTGTGGATGCTGAATACGGTCAAAGCCACGCCGATATCGGCCAGCACGGCGTAGCCCATCAGGCGGCCAAAGTCGCTTTGAGCCAGGGCCAGGAGGCCGCCGATCAGGGCCGTCGTGATGCCCACGACGCGCAGGGCTGTAAAAGTCAGCGGATCGGTCCCGAAGACTTTGATCTCGTGGGCAAAATCGAGCAGCAGGAACCACGCACCGACATTGATGATGCCCAGTACGAAGGCGCTGGATAGCGGCGGTGATTCGCTGGAGATGGCAGACAGCCACGAGTGAAAAGGCACTCCCCCCAACAACAGCACGCTGCCTAGCAGCATCAACACGATCGAAGCCTGCGCCAAAGCGGTCGCATCGGGGCTTTGCGAATACAGATCGAGTGTCCAGGCTGCGGCCAGAAATGCGGGCAGCGCCAACACGGTTAAAGTCATATAGCGCAGCGTGCCGCCCGCCACACCCGGTCGTCCACCTTGCAGCGGGAAGATCGTCAACGCCACGGCAATGGTCATGAACAGGGCCGAATACTGAAACGCATCGAAAGGCCGCCCGCCGATCACGGTGGCGTTGATCTGACGCGCCCCCAGCGCCGCGGCGACAGCCGACAAAGCCACCAGTGCCACCGGATAGTAGGTCCAGCGTGGTGACGTGCGCCAGATGCCGAGAAAAGTGGCCGAGGCGCTCAAGAAAATGAACACGATCGCCAGCCGATCGCCCGTGGTCAGGATCATCACGCGGCCCAGCAAGACAAACGGATTGCTCAGATTGTTGGACAGCGCAAAGACCGCCAGGGCGGCTGGAGCGCCGGCCGCGATCAGTGCGGCCAGCGTGGAACTCTTGCGCACGAGGAAGGTGATGATCGCCGCAGCGATCGGCAGCAGGATCAGCGGCATCACGCTTTGCATCATAACTGCACCTCGTGCGGATGAGTGGCCCAGGCAGTCGTGAGATAGGAGATGGCTAAGGCGATGATTAGATTCGTCAAGCCCAGCAATCCTACGATGGTCAGCGTCGGTTCGATCACGGTGTAAAACAGCTCGAAGCCGGCCAGCATCGTCAACACGCCCAATCCGGTCTTAAGCGGATTCTCATTCAGCGCGGCATTGAGCAGGCCCAACAGCAATAGACTGAAGATGCCGATCGTCAGATCGCGCGAGGTGATTTGATCGCCCGCAATGGGCAGTGGATTGCGCAGCGCCAGGCTCAGACTCAGGACCACGCCCAGCAGCGTCACGATCAAGCGCATCGGCAGACCCGGACTGATCAACCAGCTCAGGCGCGAGCGGGGCTTTTCTTCTTCCGTTTCTTCGTCTTCATCGAGGTGGCCCCATTTGACGCGACGAGCGGTGATATACAGCACCGGGCAGATGATGATGCCGACCAGTGCTTTGACCGCCGCCAATTCCAACGGCACGGCGCGCGTCAGCATCAGGCCCAGCAAGAGATACTGTACGCCCAGAGCCAAAATGAGCAGCCGCCAGTTGACGAGTATGACCACCAACCCCGCTGCGATGAGCAGCCCGATCATGACGGCCGTTGCTGGTACCGTTGAAAGTGTTTTGAGAATATCAGCCATGAGTAAAAAGGTCGTCTGTTACTTGATCGCGCCGCTCGACAATACGACGGCAACCACAATCACGACTAACGCCCACACCAGACCACCTTCGCCTTCGATGATGCTGGCGATACCGCGCACGAAACGAGTGATCCAATGGATCGGGATTGCGGCCAGACTGATGACCCATTCGAGCCGCAGCCAGTTGCTCCACACCGATTGATCGGAAATAACCTCCGGTTCACGCGTCGCAGAGCGGCGGCTCAACAACGCCAGAATCAGTCCGACGATGATCGGCAGCACCCAGGCCAGCCCGTTGGTCACATTGACTTTTGCCAGTAGCTGGTCGATCGAAGGAACATCGGAAATCAGCGCGGGCTTCAAGGCTAACACCAGCAGCGGCAGCGCCGCCGCGATCTGCGCCAGTCCGAAACTGATCTGGCGCATGAGACCGCCCGGCGGCTGCTCGGTTGCAGGCGAGACGATCAATCGGATGGTCGCCGCGATCAACACGGCTTCGGCGATCAGGCAGACTGCCAACAGGCTCCAACTGCGGGCATCGATCAAGCCTGTGATCATTTGCTGCCGCGTGACAAAGCCGAGTGTGCCGGGGATACCTGCGATGGACAGGCCCGCTATCACCGCACTGAGCAGCCACCAGGGCGATCGTCGATCAAGACCGCGACTGATGAATAAGCAGATAATGATGAACAGCCAGTTCAGTGTCGTCGCTGTCATGGTGCCAACCGAAGCCGGCACGACGGCGTTCATCACGGCCAGCCCGGCCAGACTGAGCGCGACGTAGGGCAGGCCGGCGCGCGGCCACGGACTGCGCCACGCCAGCACTGCGCCGACGATGGCACTCAGGGCTGCGGCCACGGGCACGATCGATTCAGCGGGCAGGGCGTGTGCAATGGACATGCGTGCCCAGAGGGCCAGCCCCACGGCCGATGGCACGGCGATGAGCAGCACCGCCCGATCGGGTTCCTTGCCGAGCTCGATCGGTAACCATTGATGCAGAGGATACAAGCCCAGTCGCAATGCGGCGGCAGCGGCCAGCCAGGCTTGCGGTCCGCTCGCAAGATGAGGCATGTTCCAGTACAGACTCTCGTGGCTGTTCTGTATAAGCAGTGCGGCGATCCAGACGCATAGAGTGGATGCAGTGTTCAGCACAATCGCCAGCGCGGCTCGCCGGCCCACTTCTGGACCGCTGCGCACGAGCAGCGCCATGATGAAGACGACATCGAGCAAGCCCCAGGCAAGCGCCAGGGTCAACAAATTGCTGGCGAACACACTGACCAAGGCGCAGGCGATGAACAGCAATGACACCGCGCGTGGTGCGGGACGTTGTTTGCCCGGATAAGCCAGCCAGGTCAGCGCGGTTGCCAGGCAGGCCACGATCAGGCCCAGGCCGACAATCCAAGCGGCCGAATCTACCCGGAAACTGACGGGCACGCCGAAGACCGAGATGGGCAGCCAGTTGGAAATGATCTGTGTGATTGGCCCATCGGCGCGGATGGTCAGCATCGCCGCTAACGCCAGACTGGCGGCGACCGTCATAAATAAACCGGGTCGACGCAAGCGCGCTAAGTCGGCTGCGCCGACGGCCAGCGCGCCTAGAATGAGAAATGCAATTGGAATGGTGGGAGGAAGAATCATGCAGACTCGAACTTAGCTCACATCCAGGCTCGTGTGAACCCAATCTCGCGGCTTGATCCAGATGGAGAGCGGCGATATTGTAACCTGCCCGGCTGATTCCTGCAAGAACGAGCGTGACAGGACTGCCGAGTTTTTCGCTTGACAACTTGATGCTATAATAAGGCGTGTTCCCAGGTCAGAAATGAGTATAATCGGAAACGAGTAGATGACAGGCGGGTGATTTGCCACGACGCTCGATCCGATTGGGAGTGCTATGCCGCCGATTGAACTCATAGGCAAGTTTGCCTGGTTGCTTCAGGAGCAGGATCCGGTTGCCTATCCACGCAGCCTGGTACTACTGCTCCTATACGTTCTAGCCGTACTCCTTGTACTGGTTGGGTTGAGGCGTACTTTCCTGGGCTTGACACGGCGGCACTGGCTGATGATCGCGCTTTTGGCTGTTGCCACGATCATTCTGAGCAACGTGCTTCTCGTTAGATTGAATTCCTCTGATTTTTCCCCGATGCCTATCAATAGTGCCAGTGCTCTATCCGCCCCGGCGCCGCAGCAAGCGCAATTGCCGGCGACTCCGTTACTGGGCGTAGTGCCCGTTTTATTGGCTGCTTATTGGTTCGGAATCGGGCCGGCTTTTCTTTTAAGCGTCATCGGCGGTTTCTGGCAGGCAGTCTTTCAGGGTGGCGAGATCACGCAGCACTTTGAGATACTCTGGTTAGGGCTGGGTGCGAGTTACGTCATTCGCCAGAACTATCGCGGCAACTTCGCTAAAGTGTTACGTCAGCCAATTGTGGCCGGCCCCTTAGTGGCGTTGGTAACATGGCCGATCATGTTCCTTTCCTTCTTTGTTTCTGCGCTGGATTCGGCCTCTGCCCTGGCAGCATTTAACTACGCCTGGCCGCTATGCCTGGCTCTCTTTGTCCCAATACTTGCCGAAGGCGTGCTGAGCGGCATCGTCGCGCAGGGCTTGATGGCCTTGCTGCCCGCACGACAATTGCCTCTGCCGGCCCAGAGTGCGCCGCCGTGGGCCCGTGGTCTCAATCGACGCATGATGTTTGCATTCATTCCGTTCACGGCGGTTCTGACCATCGTGCTGTTGTATGCGGTAAGCGCCACGGCGCTAAGCGAAGCCAAGCGCCAATCGATCGAGCAAATGTCACGGGATGCTTTGTCGGCGGCGCGTGAAGTTCCCTCGTTCTTTCAAACGGGCCAGGGCTTGATCCGCGAATTTGCGACCGACGATCGACTGCGCAGTCCCGATCCGGCTGCACGGCAAAC
>JADGQE010000145.1 GCA_017882055.1 Thermoflexales bacterium | reverse complement strand
GAGAAAGATGCCGGTGGGTTCACCCGTGGCGTCGCGGACGATTGCGCCATTGGCCGGATTCGGCGTCGAAGCGGATACGTTCGCCAACTTCAACGCGAGTGAATTGGCCCAGCCCGCATGTCCGCTCTTGGCCGTGAGATATACGGGATGATCGGGTGCGGCGCGATCGAGATCGTGCCGGGTGGGGAACGTACCGCTCCAGGCATTGTGATTCCAGCCGTGGCCGCGAATCCAGGTGCCGGGCGGTGTCAGGCTCGCTCGTTCGGCCACGCGGCGCAGGAGTTCATCCAGCGTGGGTGTTTCACATTGAACGTTCTTCAGGCTCAGCGACGCCCATTCGGCGTGCAGGTGCGCATCGATTAAGCCGGGGATCACGCTGCGGTTTTTGAGATCGATCGCGTTGACATCGGGGAGTAGATCGCGCATCGATCGATCGTCGCCCACGGCCATAATCCGGTTGTCGCGGATCGCAATCGCGCGGGCGGTGGGCTGAGTGGCATCCATGGTGTGGATGCGGGCGTTATAGAGAACGAGATCGGACATGGTCATCTCAAACCTTGCGACGCCTAGCGGCCCACCGGCGCATTGCGCCGGGCATGGGCGGGTTGAATTCGAGGATACTCGATCGATCCTAAAGCCCTCGCAAGGATGCCGCGTACAGCGTTTCGTTCTTGAACGGAATCAGCGCCAGGATCAGCGCATGTTCGTACAACTGGACGCGATCGATCACGTTGTCGGTCAACAATCCGACCGCGCCGTTGTCTTGCCTGGAATTCGATCGATTGAAGACGATGTCGTCGGCTTCGCCCAACTCTTTGCCTTGCCGCACCAACTCGGCGATGGCGGGCGGCAAGAAATAAGTGGCGGTGCGGCCTTTACCGATGCGACCTGGCGATCGAATGACGATCCAGGAGAAGGAGGCAAGTTCGTCGTTCAGCATTTGTATGCCGCCTTCGATGCCGATCCAGTAATCGGCCTGAGGTTGTGCGCGCATGGCATTGGTCGCTCGATTCAACGCACCGCGCAGCGTTTCCTCATCGGACATGGGTTGGGGCGACACGTTCGATGCGACGGAAACAGCGCTAACATCTAATTCCACGTCAGGGAATAAACGGCGAAAACCATTGATGGCCGCTTGCACTTTGATCGGATTAGTTGAGGCGACAACGAGCGTAATCATCGATTGCTACCGGGGGCTGGGCACATCTAATCTCCCCAGTCGAGTTGACTGTCGGGAATTCCAAGTGATCGGCCGTAGCGCTGGGCTTCGGCCTTGTGTGCTTGTTCGCCCTGGCGATACTTGAAGATACGTTGTGGAAAGATCACGTAAACTTGATCGGCCAGCCTGGCATCGATGTACCAGCGCGGCTTGAGCGCCTGGCTTAACGTGACTGTAACGATATCGGCTTGATCATCATCCACCTCGAAAGAGAGGGCTGTCCAGACGTTCGGTTGAAACTCGGCGGCATTGGAGACATTCCACGTTTCGGTTTGAGTGATGCGTAATCGATCAAGCACGCCGAGATCGTCGAGGCTTTCTTTGAGCAGTAGACCTTTCAACATCGTTGATTCCCCATCATGTCTAATCCCTGTTTCGAGGCTCTGTAGCCGACGCATCCCATGCGCCGGCAGTGGGCATCGGGATGCCCACCTACGAAGTTCTAATGCTTGATGGTCTGACGTTTGCGGCTGGATCGCTTTGTTGCCGTCTTAATCTTGGCGACAGACGTTTGAAGTATCGGGCTGGACAAGAAGATTCGGCGACGGCCGCGTGGTGGATTGGCTTCCCATTGATCGACAAGCGCGCGTCCCTCGTCGCAATCCCACGCATGACCGATTTGCTCATGCAATCCTTCCGGTGTTCGGTCGTTGCACAGCGCGAGTTGACCCTCGGTGGGTTTTAGATCGAGATCATGCAAGCGGCACAGACTCTGCTCGTCGAGGAAGGTGCAAGGGCCTGAAGGATGAGCTGGGGCCTCGCCGCCTTCGCAACCGTGAATGGCGGGAGTGAGGAGGCAAACCGTCTTAGATTGATCGCGATCGAAGCACCAATCCAGCATGAGGCTGTCGGCATAACCTGCCTCGATGAGGCGCGTGGCATCGGCCGGTGTCGGCCAGCAGGGGCGGTGTTGGCACATCGCCTGACATTCGGGACAAGAGCAGGGGGTGAAGGTCATGCGAATTTCCGCTTGCGAGGAAACGCTCTTGCCTCTGGCTGTGCCTACACGCAGATCAACTCGGTCTGCGGTGTGCTCAGCCATTCAAGGCCGGTTAGTGTGACGAGCACATCTTCTTTCAGACTCACGTAGCCGCGCCTGGGCACTTGCACACCCACTTTTCAAGGACAATGTTACGATCGGACATGGACATGCTGCCTCTTTTCAGTCGCTCTTCACGATGCGGCGATAAATCGCATCGAGTTCTTCTTCGGAATAGAAATGAATCACGATAGTGCCGCCCTTCTTGGAGCGGAACAGGCTGACCTTGGTGCCGAGGGTGCGCCGCATTCGATCTTCCAGGGCGTGGCTGTCGGCGCTGCCCCGATGGGCCGGATGCGCCTTCCTGGCCGGTTGTTCGTCTGTCAGCCGCCGGATCAACTCTTCGGTCTGGCGCACACTCAAGCCGTTCTTGATGATCTGACTGAGCAAGTGCTGCTGCGTGGCCGAATCATTCAGCGCCAGCAGCGCGCGGGCATGACCCTCGGTGATTAAGCCATCGGCCAGCCGGGCCTTGATAGATTCCGGCAACTTCAATAAACGCAGGATGTTGGCTACAGCCACGCGGCTCTTGCCGACACGCTGCGCGATCTGTTCCTGCGTCAGGCCGAAGTCTTCGGTGAGCTGCTTGTAAGCCAAGGCCTCTTCCAGCGGATTCAGATCGGCGCGCTGAATATTTTCGACCAGCGCCATTTCAAGCATCTGCTGCGGCGCGGCATCTTTGACGACGACAGCCACCGCTTCCAGTCCGGCCATTTGCGCCGCGCGCCAGCGTCGTTCGCCGGCAATCAGCGTATATTGATCTTCGCCGCTGCGCACGACGATCAGCGGTTGAATCAAGCCGACTTCACGGATCGAGTCGGCCAGTTCTTGCAGCGCTTGTTCGTCAAAAGTCGTGCGGGGCTGACGCGGGTTGGGTTGAATGGCGCGCACCGGCACGTCACTCAGCCCGGCCGTCACCGCATCCGATCCCGGCAGCAATGCGCCTAACCCTTTGCCCAATCCGAGTTTTTTATTCATGGCTATGCTCGTGTCAGACCTCGCGGGTTTCCAAAGTTGGGCGAGGTCGATTGAAGAATCAAGCTCTTCCGACTTGGGGCAGGGCGATGGCACACTTGCACCGCGATGCGGAGCAGTGCAGGTGTGCCATCGCTGCGGTATCAAATCCGTAGATCCGGCATCCCTATGCCGGCTGCGCAGCGTCCCGCCGGACCCGGAAGAGCCAGAATCAGCGAGAACACTTGCCCCCGCCTGCGCGCCACCGCCGCTTTGCGGCGGACACACCGCACTGCGCCCCACACAGTGGGTGCAAGTGTGGCGTAGCGGGCAGTGCTAGGGGTCAGTGTGGGCCGGCGTCTTCTTAGGAGCAACGTCCACTCGATCGCCGGCCAGCACCTCTTCGGCTAACTGCTCGTAGGCCAGGCCGCCGGCTGACGACGGCGCATACGACAAAATCGGCTCGCCATACGACGGCGCTTCGCCCAATCGAATACTGCGCGGCACGAGGGTAGTGAAGACGCGATCACCAAAATGCGATCGAACCTCAGCCACAACCTGCTGCGCCAACTTCGCGCGCCCATCATACATGGTCATGATCAAGCCGCGTACGATCAAGCCCGGATTCAGCGACTTGCGCACCAGTTGAATCGTGTTCATCAACTGCGACAAGCCTTCAAGCGCCAGATACTCGCACTGCACGGGAATGAGCACGCCCTGTGCAGAAGTCAGCGCGTTGACGGTCAGCAAACCCAGCGACGGCGGGCAATCGACCAGGATGTAATCATAGTTCAGCTCGATCGCAGCGATGGCTTTCTTCAGCCGCCACTCGCGCTCGGGCAGGGCGACCAGTTCCACTTCCGCACCGGCCAGCTGCGTCGACGACGGCGCGAGATCGAGCCGGATGCGGCGGGTCAATTGTATCACTTCTGGCAGCGGCGTGTTGCTGATCAAGACCTCGTAAGTCGAGGCCGCCATCTGATTCTTGTCGAAGCCCAGTGACGAGGTGGCATTGGCCTGCGCGTCGAGATCGATCAGTAACACGCGCTTGCCTTTGGCGGCGAGGTAAGCGGCCAGGTTGACGGCGGTTGTCGTTTTGCCCACGCCGCCTTTTTGATTGGCTAATGCGTAGATGTGAGACATCGTTCCACTTCTAAAGATGTCGGCACACTGTCCAGCCCGTGCCGCGTGATCGATTTAGCTGCGATGCAGTTGGCGAAGCGCGCTGCGGCAAGCGGATCACTCGTCTGGCGCAGCCGCACGAAAAACGCAGTCGCAAAGATGTCGCCCGCGCCGGTTGGATCGATTTCGATTTCGGCGGGCGCAGGCACATCGATCGATCGCCTGTGGGTGTAAACGGTGCAGCCGTCGCGTCCGCGTGTGACGACCAACACGCGCGCTTGTGCCGCCCAGCGCTTGACGATCGATTCATCGCCGCCTACGTCTTCGATGCTGAGGACGGTGGCATCGGCCCGCCGCAAAACTTCATTGGCAGCCTGCCACTCGATCGGACTGACGCGCCCCGCCGAATCCCATTGACGCAGCCAGCCCTGCGGCGTTACACCGATTAATGCGCCCGCAAACGCAGCGAGCCAGCCGCGATCGATTTCCTGCGCGACCGGGGCGAGATGGACAATGTCGATCGGCGGCGTGTTGAGCGAAGGCTCATCAACTTTGGCAAAGTCCAGGCGATTGGCCACGGCGTGCAATATCTGCCGGCGGCCGTTCGGCGTGTAAATGTTCTCAAACGTCGTGGTGCAATCGGATGGCAGCCGCGTCACGTCGATGTCGAGCAGCGCCGGCCGCAGATCGAGATCGGGGGCCGTGCTGGTAATCACGCGAACTTCGCAGCCCAAAGCCCGCGCCGCACGCGCCGAATAGGTCGCCGTGCCGCCGAAGACCCGGCCGGCCGGTGTGATGTCTTGACACACGTGCCCGACGACGAGATAGCGCATCGCATCAACGACCAATTAAAAACACCTGCACTGCGCCGAACGCAGTGAGGTGTAAATGTGACCCATGACAAACCGTGAGTTTTACCATTTGTCATGGGTCATGGTACATTGATCATTGTTTCTATTGTTTCAGCGACTTTGGAACAATCGTCACTTTGCGATTCTCGCCAGTGCCCACGCTTTCTGTGCGGACGCCGGGATGATTGCGCAGCGTGATGTGGATGATGCGCCGCTCGTTGGCCGGCATCGGCTCAAGTGCGGCCGGCTGGTGCGAAGTGACCACGCGCTCGGCCATGCGCTGAGCCAGTTGTTGCAGCATCTGCTCGCGATGCGATTTGTAGCCCTCCACGTCGAGCACGAGGTTGAGGTAATGGCCGATTTCTTTGGCGGCCAGCAGGCGCGTGAGATATTGCAGATTGTCGAGCGTTTCACCGCGCCGGCCGATCAGTGCCGCCAGGTCATTACCCCGAATATCGAGCAGAATAGTCGGTCCTTCCTGCTGATCCTGCGCGTCCGCAATTTCCGCCTGGCGCGCTTCGACTTCGGCCCGGACACGCATCCTGGCGAGGAGGGTCGCCAGCACACGCTGTGCGGCGGCAACATCACCGCTGGCGGCAATACCGCTGTCATCCACCTCGGCGCTGGGCCTGGCTGACGGGGCCGCGGGCTGCTCTTCGACGGTGCGCGGTTCAACGTGCCGTGCTTTGACGGTCAATTGCACGCGCGCTTCGCGGCTGCCCGATTCCAGCACCTGGATCTCGACTTCGTTGCGTTGCACATTGAGCGCATCCAATCCACGACTGATGGCGTCTTCGATGGTTGTGCCTACAGCTTCGATCGTTTGACGGGCTTCCACGCTATATCTCCCTGCAACCCTGGCTGATAGAAAGAGTCTATTCGCTCTTCTTGGCTTTGGCCTGCGACGGTTTATCGATGGCGAGCCTGGACGGTGCGGCCGAAGCGGTTGCGAGCGGGGGCTTCGGCTTGCGGCCGATGAAATAGAACTGGGCCATGCCGACCAGATTGGATACGATGAAATAGATGCTCAAGCCCGACGGGAATTGCAGTGCGAACAAGCCGAACATCAATGGCATCATGATGTTCATTTGCTTGGTCATGGATGAAGCACTGGGATCGGCGCTGGGCGGGGTCGCTATTTTTTGCTGCAGGTAAGTGGTGACGACGACCAGGACGGGCAGCACGAAGAAAGGATCGGCCTGGCCGAGATTGAGCCACAAGAAATGGCTGTTGATGGGGATCAGCGCCGCCAGTTCCGGCGTCATGCGATGCGCCAGCGACAGCAGCTGCAGCGGATTGAGTGCCAGCGCGCCCGTGATGGCCTGATAGAAGGCGATCATGATGAACAACTGCAGGATCAACGGCAGACAACCGCCAAACATGCTGACGTTGTTTTCTTTGTACAGCTTCATCTGGGCTTCGGACATCTTGCTGCGATCGTTGCCATATTTCTTTTTTAAGGCTTCGAGCTGCGGCGCCAGGGCTTGCATCTTGCGCGTCGAGCGCTGTTGCGGCAGCGTCAGGGGCAAGGTAATCATACGCACCAGGATCGTCACGATCACAATCGCCAGCGGGAAGCTATTGCCAAGTATGCTGTAGAAGAACAACAGCACATTAACCATCGGTGAAATCAGAAAATCCACTTTTCTCAGTCCTCTCTTCTCGGCTCGCCGGCGTTACTTGGCGGCGGGTGGAAAGCGCCAGAGCATCGCGCCAGTATCTTTGTTGAGGCCGTACAATCGGATCGGGTCACCGGTAGCCAGATTCGGCGCGATGACCAACACGCTGCCACTCAGGGCCGGTGTCGATAGAAATGAGTCGCCATCGCGTGCGGCAAAGGGCACTTGCCACTTGGATCGACCATTGATGGCGTCCAGCGCATAGACTTTGAATTGATCGGTCCCGATATAGACCACGCCATTCGCGACAAGCGGGGTAGCTCGAACACCGCCTATCACTGTCGCCGGCTGCGGCCACTTCGGTTGACCTGTCTTCGAGTCAAGCGCGTAGACATTGCCCGTCAAATCACCGAAGAACAAGGTGCCGCCAACTTCGACGGGCGGATCCCACAGGCGGCCGGCCTTGAAGACCCACTTCTGCTGACCGTTAAGGCCAACGGCATATAGATTACCATCGAACGAGCCGACGTAGACGGTGTCTCCGAATACTGACGGCGATCCGGCTAACGTGCCGATGGCCGGTGCGCCTTCAGCCGGGAATTTCCAGACCAGCGTTCCATCTTCGGTACTGACGGCATACAGGTGGTGATCCTGTGAAGCGACATAGACCCGATTGCCGCTGACGGCGGGCGTCGACCAGATGCGCGCGCCAGTATCGAATGGCTTTGGCCATATCGGCAGCCCGTTCGTCGCAGATAGCGCCATGAGGTAACCGTTGCCCCCGGCCAAATACAGCGTATTGCTGATTTGGACGATCCCGCCATAGATGTTGCCCGGATTCGGATCGGTGTCCGTCATCGGGTAACTCCACTTGAGGGTGAGGGCGTCGAGATCGACCGCGATAATCGCGCCAGAGTTGCCGGTTACCGCATCGGTGCCAAGATATAAGGTCTTGTGATCGTCTGAAAGCGCCGGCTGGCTGTGGTAAGCGACCCCTGCAGTCTTGAGCGGTAGTGGCCAACCTCGCAGTTGTCGTAGATTATCCGAGATGTCTGGCGATGTGTCGAGCCCCAAAATCTGATCGGACGAAGCAACGTAAGCCGTGGTGCCATCGACGATCATGCCCGGCCAGCTGTTGGCCGGTGGAGCGCCGCCGCAGGCGGTGAGCAGACCCAGCAACACAATCAGTAATGCGATGGCAGTCCATCGTCGTGAGAGAAGTTGAATCAAAAATCCTCCAAATTCAGGGAACAGGATCGTAACCGCCAGGATTAAACGGATGACAGCGGCCGACGCGTTTGATCGTCAACCAGCCGCCTTTGAAGACACCATACTTCTGAAGGGCCTCAACGCCATATTGCGAACACGATGGCTCAAAGCGGCAGCTCGGCGGCAGCACCCGTGAAAAAGTGCGCTGCCAAACTCGAATCAGAAAGATAAAAATCCGCTTCATGGCTTGGTTAAATCGGCGGGCGATGGCGCCTGCCACAAATGCGCCCGATGCAGTACTTCGCTCAGGGCTGCCGTAATGCCTGGCACATCCACATCGATCATGGGCGCGCGCGCCATCACAATCAAATCGATCTGAGCCGGCAAATACGCATACACTTGCCGCACCGCTTCGCGCATTTTGCGTCTGAGCCGATTGCGAACGACTGCGCTGCCCAAACGTTTGCCGGCGGTTGTAGCGACTCGCGGCCGATTGATGGTTGTCGCGGTACGCGCCTGGGCGATGATCACCAGCAAGGGATGCGACCAGCTGCGCCCGTTTTGGCGAACCTGTTCAAACTCGCCTTTAGGCCGCAACCGCCACACCTTATCCCGCGCTCCGCTATCGCGTGGGGGGCGTCCTGAGGACACGCGCATGACCGGCTCGCTTAAAGCTTAGCCCGCTTTCCAATCGATGCGCTTGGCGCGCTTGGGTTGTGTCGCCAACTCGTGGCGACCTTTAGCGCGGCGGGCCTTAATTACCTTGCGTCCGCCCTTGGTCTCCATGCGCGCGCGGAAGCCGTGCGTTCGGGCGCGGCGTCGCTTGCGCGGTTGAAAAGTTCGCTTTGTCATGCTCGCTCCTTAATCGAGGTCCAGCCGATCCATCGGCTACCAAAGTTACGTCCGGCCAAACTGCACCGGGCGTTGGTGATAAACAGAATGTGCCTGCCACGTCAGGTGCAGGCGAAGGGAGATTATAACTGAAGTATGGCAACTGGTCAAATATTGAATAAACCCGTGTGCACGCAAATGTTGTCAGGCAGTTAGCAGGCCGGGCTCCCACGCCCGGCTGAACGGCGGCGTGGGAGCCGCCTCCGCTGACATGTTTTGCGTGCA
>JADGQE010000144.1 GCA_017882055.1 Thermoflexales bacterium | reverse complement strand
GCTTACCGCGGTTGACACTCCACGCCAGCGAAATGGGGCGGCCCCTGTATGAGTCGCTGGGCTTTGCGGATACGAATGAGATGAGGTTGATGCTGGAATAATGAAAATTGGAGTGTTAGCTTTACAGGGCGCTTTTATTGAACACGAACATGTTCTGAAACGTCTGGGCGTTGAAGCGGTAGAAGTGCGTTTGCCAAAAGAATTAGAGGGACTCGCTGGCGTCATCATTCCCGGCGGCGAATCGACCACGATCGGAAAATTAGCGGTGCAGTATCATTTGATCGAGCCGCTGCGTGAAATGGCCCGATCGGGCCGCGCCCTGTGGGGCACGTGCGCCGGATTGATCTTCATGGCGAAGGATGTGGGACGCGATCAACCGCTGCTGGGCTTGATGGATGTCACGGTGCAACGCAATGCCTTCGGGCGGCAGGTCGATTCTTTCGAAGCCGATCTCGAGGTGAAAGGCATCAGCGGCACGCGGCCTTTTCATGGCGTCTTTATTCGAGCGCCGCTGATCGAATCGGTCGGCCCCGGCGTTGAGGTGCTGGCCCGCTTTGATTCGGCCATCGTCGCCGCTCGCCAATCTAATTTACTCGTAACGTCATTTCATCCCGAATTATCGGGTGACGATCGATTTCATCAATACTTTTTGAAGATGGCAGCACAGTGACGCCTGACGCGCGAGACGCGATTGGCTTTAACTGTCATTCCGCCTCACGTCATCAGCATCACACTGAACAGTATGATTCGACCTTTCGACTTCCGTGATGTCGCGCTGGTGTCTCAGATCGAGCATCAGGGCACCCCTTTGTGCGCCGAGCTGGCCCTCACCCGCCGCCCGCGTCCATTGCAATCGGCGCTCGCCGGTTTTTTCTCGCTAAACGGGCGGGGCTTGCGCACCTACGTCCTGCGTGAAGAGAACTCCGCTACGCCTTGCTGCGGATTTATTCAGCTGCGGCAACGCGGTGATGACCAGCATGGCGTCATCGCTTACATCGCGCCCGATCTATCGGCCAATCCCGATGCCCCGGCGATCTGGGGCCAGCTGCTTGATCAGGCCGCCGTGCAAGCCGGGCGAATTGGCATTCAACACCTGGTGGCAGAAGCGCCCGAAGACAGTGAGGCGATCGAAGTGCTGCAGCGATCGGGCTACGCGATCTATCTGCGGCAGGATATTTTGCGCCTGGTGCGCACGCGCTTGACCGTGGCGGCTGAGCCGCTGTTGCGCCCGTGCGAGACGCGCGATGCCTGGGGTGTGCAGCAGATCTACATCAACACCGCGCCGCGATTAGTCCAGCAGGCCGAAGGCGTGCCGCAGATTCAGCGGACCGGCGCGGTGCGCAGCTACGTATTGGAAGAAAACATGGAGATCACGGCTTGTCTTCAGCTGCGGCGCGGGCCGGACAGCGCGTGGTTCAATGTCTTCGTTCACCCGCAGGCGGAGTCGTGTGCGTCCAATGTCATTCAGTATGGTCTCAGCCTGTTCGGATCGAACTGGAATGCGCCGATCTTCTGCGGGGTGCGCAGTTATCAAGAATGGCTGCGCCATCCGCTCGAAGCGCTGGGCTTCGAGCCATTCGGCTCCAGCGTCGTCATGGTCAAGCACCTGGTCAGTGCGATTCTTGAGCCTGAACTTGAAATGGTCAAAATGCCTGTGCTTGAAAGCCGGGTCAATGCCACTGCGCCGATGACGCGTTCACACTCATCAAATTTCAACGTCGAAGCGACTTACGAGAAAAACCCATGCCTCAGCAACGTATTACCGACGATTTAGATATCTTATTGAACGTGCTGCCGCCGGCTGTGGCCGATGCCGTCCGGCAAGCCAACGAGAACGACAACCTGCTTGAGATCGTGCTCGATCTGGGCCGCCCGCCTGAGGCGCGCTACACCCAGCACGAGCTCGCACTGAGCGATCAAGAAGTCACGCAGTCCGACATCGATCTGGTCGTCGCCCGCATCGGCGAAGTGGACGCCGACAATCGCGCCGGGCTGGAGCGCACGCTGCATCGCATCAGTGCCATTCGCAATCGGCGTGGGCACATCGTCGGGCTGACCTGCCGCGTGGGCCGCGCCGTCTACGGCACGATCGACATCATCGAAGACATCGTGGCTTCGGGCAAAAGTATCTTGATGTTGGGACGACCGGGCGTGGGTAAAACCACGATGCTGCGCGAAGTCGCGCGCATCCTGGCCGATGGCAACCCGCCCGATCGGCCGCGCAAGCGCGTGGTGATCGTCGATACGTCGAACGAGATCGGCGGCGACGGTGACATTCCACATCCGGCGGTGGGCCGCGCGCGGCGCATGCAAGTGCGGCAGCCCTCGCTGCAGCATGAAGTGATGATCGAAGCGGTCGAGAATCACAATCCCGAAGTGATCGTCATCGACGAGATCGGGCGCGAACTTGAAGCCGAAGCCGCTCGCACGATCGCCGAGCGCGGCGTCCAATTGATCGGCACGGCGCACGGCAACACCCTCGATAACTTGCTGCTCAATCCCACCCTGTCCGATCTGGTGGGCGGCATTGAGAGCGTGACTCTTTCAGACGAAGAAGCGCGGCGGCGCGGCACCCAGAAGACCGTGCTGGAACGACGCGCCCCGCCGACGTTTGATGTGCTGATCGAAATCCAGGATCGCCAGCGCTTGATCGCGCATCACGATGTGGCCGTCTCGGTCGACAACTTGCTGCGCGGCCGGCAGGTGCAGACCGAGCTGCGTTACCGCGACGATCAGGGCACCGTCCATCGTGAGGCTGAGCAAACGCCCGAAGTGCTGGCGCAGCAGCGTGGCAAAGGCTTGCGCAGCCGCGCATCTTCCGGCGAACCAAAGCGGAACGGCAGCGGCGAAACCGAATATACTTATTCGCCGGAAGGCGAACGACCGCCGGTCAGCGATCTGGCCATGATTCCGGCCGGCACACCGCGCGGATCGCTCAAGCCCATCAAGGCTTTTGCCTACGGTTTGCAGCACAATCGGCTTGAAGAAAGCGCCAGCCGCCTGCGCGTGCCCTTGACCGTCGTCTCTGATCTGGACGAGGCCGACATTGTGGTCACCGCCAAGAACTACTACAAAAAACGGCCCAGGATGATCAGCGACGCCGAGAAACATGGCACGACCGTACACATCTTGAGAGCCGGCACCGCCACCCAGATCGACAAATTCCTCAGCGACATCTTTGGCCTGACCAGCGAAGAGTCCGATCCCTATTCGATCGCCATGCGCGAAGTGCAGTCGGCCATCGAGCGGATCCAAACCGGCACCCGATCGGTCGATCTCGGCCCACAGCCGCCGCATATCCGGCGCATGCAGCACGAGCAGATCCGCGAAGCGCAATTGATTTCACATTCATACGGGCGCGAGCCGTATCGGCGCGTGCGCATCTATCGAGAGTAAATGAGCCTCTTCATCACCCTGGAAGGTCCAGATGGCAGCGGCAAGACGACGCAGCTTAAGCTGCTGAGCGAAGCATTGTCGGCCGAAGGCTGCAACGTGCTAACCCTGCGCGAGCCGGGCGGCACCCCGATCGGCGATCAGATCCGTGAAGTGGTGCACGCCCTGCACAATCGCGACATGAGTGCTCGGGCTGAATGCCTGCTGTATGGCGCGGCACGGGCGCAGTTGGTCGAACAGATGATCAAGCCGCAGCTCGCGCGCGGCGGCATCGTCTTGTGCGATCGCTACGCCGACAGCACCCTGGCTTATCAGAGCTACGGGCGAGGACTGGATCGCGCCGAAGTCAAACAGATCATTGCGTTTGCGACGCAGAACCTCAAGCCCGATCTGACGTTTTATCTGGACATCGACGTTGCTGAAGGGATCAATCGGCGCCGCCGCGGCGGCGGCGAGTGGAACCGCATGGACGATCAAACGCTGGAGTTTCATCGCCGGGTGCGCGACGGTTATCTGGAAATGATCGCTGCCGAGCCGCAGCGCTGGATCGTGATCGATGGAACGCAAAGCGTGGAAGAGATTCAGGCGAGGATCAGAACCGAAGTAAAAAAGCGGTTAGGGAATCGGGCAACCAGTTGATTACTCGTCACCTAAGCCGCCCATTCCACCCATGCTACCCATGCCACCCATACCCATATCGCCGGCGCCGCCGGCATCGCCCATCATGTCGGCTATTTCGGGCATAGACTTCTCGATCGCTTCGGGGTCTTCGCCCTTTTCCAGGCGGCCCACGACTTCGCCGAATTCGGGGCCAAGGTTTTCGCCGGTTTCGTCGGCCATGCGGCGCATCATCTTGCCCAGCGAGCGCGGATCGTTTTCGTCCAGGCCGTCCAGCATCGAGTCGTCGACACCTTCACTGCTGCTGGGGGCAGACGCGCCGCGAATCACGCGCACTTTGGATATCAACCGCGTGAGTTGACTGCCATTGCAATTCGGGCAGCGAGCCGCGGCATGATCGACTTCTGAGAAACTGCGGAAGAAAACCGAGACTTTCTTTTTACAATCGGCACAGCGATATTCGAAGATGGGCATAGAAACTCCGTGATATGGGATGCGTATGGCTTTGAGTGACGCAGTGCGGAGTACGCACGACGCAGCAATTATAACCGATCGCATAGCGAGGAGCAATCTTGACCGAGCGTGATCCGTACGAATTTGACAAACATTCCTTCCTGGTCGTCATCTCCGGCCCGTCGGGCGTAGGCAAAGACAGCGTGCTGCGTCGCATGAAAGAGCTTGGCCTGCCATTTCGTTTCGTCGCGACCATGAATACGCGCGCCAGGCGGCCCGACGAAGTCGACGGCGTCGATTATCATTTTGTCTCGACCGAGACGTTTGTCACGATGCTGGAACAGGGCGAGCTGCTGGAACACGCCGTCGTTTACGGCGATTACAAAGGCATTCCCAGGCAGCCCGTGCGTGAAGCATTGGCGTCCGGCCATGATGCCGTGCTGCGCGTCGACGTGCAAGGCGCCGCCACCATCAAGCGCATCGCGCCGCAAGCGATCTTTATCTTCCTCACCGCCGGCAGCGAAGCCGAGCTGATCGAACGCCTGTCGCGCCGCCGAACCGAAACAACTGAAACCCTGCGCGTGCGCATCGCCGCCGCGCGCGAAGAACTGCAGCGCATTCCCGAATTCGACTACGTCGTCGTCAACCGCGAAGGCTATCTGGAGGAGGCCGTCGAGAGTGTGATCAGCATCATTCGGGCCGAACACTGCCGGGTCCATCCGCGCCAGGTGATATTATGAATCCGCTAGAGAATCAACCCGCCGCCCCGCCGCCGCTCCGCATGCCGTTGTCCCGCCCGCGCTGGACCTATATCCTCATCGGCATCATCGCAGTGGTTTTCTTGCTCGAAGAGATTGCCGGCAGCGGCAACGGCGGCAGCCAAAATCCGGAGGTTCTCATTCAATTTGGCGCAAATTACGCTCCCCTGGTTTCGGCCGGTCAATATTGGCGCTTGTTCACCGCGAATTTTTTGCACATTGGCATCGTACACATTTTGCTCAACGCTTACAGCCTGTACATCATCGGCCAGGAGGTTGAAGCGTGGTATGGCGCCTCGCGTTTCATGGCGATCTTCCTGCTGACGTGCATCTCCGGCGCGATTGCCAGTTTCGCAATGACGTATGGCCTATCGGCCGGCGCGTCGACGGGCATCGTCGGCCTCATCGGCGCTGAGGCTGCCTTCTTTATCCGCAACCGCAAGATCTTCGGCGCGCTCGGCTCACGTCGATTGAATAACCTGCTATTCATCGGCTTGATCAATGTGATCTACGGTCTCAGCAATCCGCAGATCGACAACTTCGGACACCTGGGCGGATTGATCGGGGGACTCACGCTCGGCTGGCTGCTATGTCCCTATTATCAGATTGAACAGCGATCGGATGGAACGCGCCGCGTCATCGATCTCAACTCGCTGAAGGCCGAGTGGCTCGGCGTGGTCTTGTTCGGCGCGCTGCTGGTTGTGACTTTCTATGCTGCGTTGACGCTGCATCACGCTTAAGCTGGAAATTGGAGATTAGAAGTTGGCATCGTCACCTAACTTCCAACATCCAATATCCAACATCCAATATCCAACATCCAACATCCAACATCCAACATCTGATCTCGCATGTATGTCGAAGTCGCCGTTTTTCCGCATCGCATTCCCATCACCAAACGTGTCCCACGGGCTTATACGTATGAAGTGCCAGAGAGCTGGCCGGACACGCTGAGTGCAGGCTGCCTGGTGTTGGCGCCCTTCGGGCGGCAGGACGAATTCGATCGGCTCGTATCCGGCATCGTCGTGCGGGTGCTCGATCAAAAACCTGATTCGCTGAAAGTGAAGCCGCTCGAAGCGCTGCTGCATCCCGCACCCGTCGTTAACCCGCTGCATCTCGAACTGGCGCACTGGATTTCAGAGAGTTACCTCGAACCGCTCAGCAACTGCGTGCGCCTCTTTGCGCCGCCCGGCCAGTCGCTCCATTCCGATATCGAATACACGCTGAAAGACCACGACGCCGTTCTGCCCAAATTGACCAGGACGCAGGCGGACGTGATGGAGTTCCTGCGATCGCGCGGTCCGCAGCGCACCACCCAGATCAACGCCGCTTTCAAACGCCGCGATTGGAAGGCGGCGATCGAGCACTTAATGAAGCAAGGTTGGGTCACTCATCGGCGCGTATTACCCTCAGCCGCCACCCGGCCCAAACACATCCGGCGGATCGATCGGGCGGTACGCCCGATCGACTTCAACGCCCTGCCCGATCTGGGCCGCCAGCCTGAAGCCGCCCGCCGTCGATCGGCGCTGGAATTTCTCGAGGCACACGGCACGCCCATCGATATCGATTGGCTGGTTGCCGAAACCGGCTGCAACTCAAACGATCTGAAAGTCTTGCAGTCGCTGGGCTTGATCGTCACGCGCAGCGACGAAGTCCTGCGTGATCCGTTGGCTGATCAAGTCTTCGCGTCAACCGAGCCGCCTGCGCTCACCAACGATCAGGCTTTCGTATGGAATGAAATCCAGCCCAACCTTGTTTCCTCAACCCTTGTTTACTTACTGCACGGCATCACGGGCAGCGGCAAAACCGAAATCTACTTGCGCGCCGTCGCCGAAGTTCTCAAGCAGGGCAAGCAAGCGATCGTCCTGGTGCCTGAAATCAGCCTGACGGCGCAGACGATTCGGCGCTTTGCCGTGCGCTTTCCCGATCGGCTGGCCGTGTGGCACAGCGATCTCTCGTTGAACGAACGCTATGACACGTGGCGGCGCATTCAATTGGGCCAGGTCGATGTGGTAGTCGGTGCTCGCTCGGCGTTGTTCCTGCCGTTCAATCGCCTGGGCCTGATCGTGCTCGACGAAGAACACGACGCGAGTTACAAACAACATGAAGAAGTCGTGCACACCATCCCGATTCAGCAGCCGTTATATCATGCCCGCGATGTTGCAATCGAGTTAGCGCGGCTCAGCCAGGCCACGGTGATTCTGGGCAGCGCCACACCGTCGCTCGAAGCCTGGCAGCGCGCATCCAGGGGTGAATTCAAACTACTCACGTTGTCGCGTCGAATCCTCGGCCACGTTCAGCACCTTCAAGACCAGCAGGCCCGCTATCACCTTCAGGCCACAGCGTATCAGCCCGCCGAAGTGGACGATGCGCGTTACACGCAGCTACCGCAGGTGGACATCGTCGATCTGCGCGCCGAGATCAAATCCGGCAACCCGCACATCTTCAGTCGCCGATTGCAAAGCGCACTGTCGGATGTGTTGAAGCGCGGCGAGCAGGCGATCTTGTTCATGAATCGGCGCGGCTCGGCGACGTTCGTGCTGTGCCGCGATTGCGGCTACGTGCTGAAGTGTCCGCGCTGTGATTCACCGCTGACGTATCACGAAATTGGGCAGCCGCAAGGGGCTGCCCCGACGCAATCACAAACGGCTGGCCCCACGCAATCACAAACGGCTGCCCCGACGTTGATCTGCCACACTTGCGATCATCACGCGATCCAGCCGAACCAATGCCCGGCGTGTGACAGTTTACGCATTCGCTATTTCGGGGCCGGCACACAAAAGATCGAAAGCACGCTGAAGGAGATGTTTCCGGAGGCGCGCACCCTGCGCTGGGATCGAGACACGACGACGGCGAAAGGCGCGCACGAGATTATCTTGCAGCACTTCATCAACCACGAGGCCGATGTGCTGATCGGCACGCAGATGATCGCCAAGGGGCTTGACCTGCCACTTGTCACTCTGGTCGGTGTGATTTCGGCGGATACGAGTTTGCACTTGCCAGATTTTCGTTCGAGCGAAAGAACGTTTCAGCTGTTGGCACAGGTCGCCGGTCGGGCGGGGCGCGGACTACTGGGCGGACGCGCCATCATTCAGACGTATGCGCCGGACAATTACGCCATCGAGACCGCGGCGCAGCACGATTATGCCGCATTTGCCAAACGCGAACTCGAATTTCGGCAAGCCGCCGCGTATCCACCCTACACGCGCCTGGCCCGGCTGCTCCTGCGAGATGCCAACGCCGATCGGGCCAGGCTGCAAGCCGAGAAAGTGGCCGCTGATCTGGATGCAGTGCTTACGCGGCGCGGCGTGGCGCATGGATCGATCATCGGTCCAGCGCCGTGCTTCTTTGCCAGGGTGCGCGATCAATATCGCTGGCACATTGCGCTGCGCCATCCCGATCCAGTCTCGATCCTGCGCGATCTCCCCCTGGGGCCTAACTGGCGAATCGACATCGATCCCATGAGTATGCTATAGGCTCATGTAGGCTGGAAGGTGAAATGCCTCATCCACGCCCTCGCTGCTATAGGCAACCCGCACTACCTCACCACCACCGGCAGGTAGACCCGGTGCTCGCGCAGGTGGCCGAAGGTGTAAGCTGCATGCCGAGGTTGGGCACGGGCCTAGCATATGGCAGCTTTTACGTCTTTAAGATTTCGAGGCGATTCAGATATTTTGACATATCAACCTGCGATCCACCGGGAACTGCAAGGAATTGACCAACCACATTGAACTTCACTTGCTTGCCGTTTCGGCTTAAATTCTGCCAGAAAGGCTGAAAAAAGTGTTTTGGAATTACAAAAACGTGCGGTTGCTGTCTCGCGTCTTGATTGCATATTAAGGTTACAAAATCATAATCGCGGTTAGCGGGAATTCCAAGAAACCAGTGCCTCGGATTCTTCTTTTGCTCACTAGCATA